>JBFEYF010000057.1:0-9933 GCA_041562295.1 Sulfurimonadaceae bacterium | reverse complement strand
GAAAAAAAGCAAACATGATAGCGATTAACAACGATATTAAAAGCAATGTATTTCCGTATACCTTACTTCGAGTATAGACTAAAAGTATCATCGGCGTAAAGGCATAATAGACCATCTCATTTCCAATGGACCAGGCTCCTGTATTTAAATATTCATTTGGAGATATAAAACCGAACAGTGTCGTTAGATTCAAGAATAGTTTTATCAATGATACTTCATCCCCTTTAACCAGGATCGGAACTATCGCAAGAAAGATACAAACCCATAACAAGGGCCATATTCTGCAAACACGCCGGATATAAAAAAGTACAGAAGTTCGTTTGTCTACGATAAAGTTTGAATAAACGGCAGCCATACTCAACCCCGAAAGGACAAAAAACACCGATACACCATAAACCCCAAGCCTTCCGAGAAAATCAGAAGAGTCCAAAGGAGAGATATGCCAATAAATCAAATGATAAAACATGATAGAAATGGCCATAATACCACGTAACCAATCTAAAGATTCAATTCTATTTATCACAACTTATTTCCTGCCATTAATTTAACTTACTTATGACTATAATGTAACAAAACCCTCTGTTTAGATAAAAGTCCAGATTCTAACTCTTTTAGATCTACCCTACCTAGTTGAACAGCTCGATACTTTTTATATACGCTTTTGAGTGGCGTCCGTTCACTTTTTGGGTATCTCCGACATCCACTTCGATGGTTATTTTACTCACATCAGGAGGCTCTTTCCCAAAGGTATCTTTGAAGCGTTGGTGCAGGTTCATCACCGTGGTGAATGCGCCCGTTGATCCGTCACAGCTTTCGCAAAAATAGCGGCCGCCCTTTTGGTAGTAGTTGCCAAAATAACCTATGCCGGGTTTTTCAAGTTCGCCAAGGAAGATCCCGATGAAATAGGGTGCATCGGGAGGGAAGAGCATAGCACCGCTGTCAATCTTTTCTTTGCCGAAGGAGACAAGGACGGCAATGGGATCACGCGTGTTTCGCTTGCTTTGAGAGACGCCGCCCCAGTCTGCACCTACGGGGTAGTGTTCAACGCCCCAGACGATCTTGATCTCTTTGACACCCTTTAAAAAGGCATTTTCTTTGAACTCCAAACTGATCAGGACGTTGCTGTCATCTGTCGGTTCAAAGACCAGAGTGCCCTTTTCAAATCGGGCATTCATATCTTCCAAATCACCCTTGATCCGCCATCCGGCATCTTTAAACCAGCTTTTTACCGGCCCGCGGGCCTGTGCGAAATCGACCTTCAGCAGAGTTTGGGCCCAAAGGGGCGAGAGTAGAAAGGCTATAAGTATGAAACTCAAAAATATGCGGTCTCTAAAAATCATAGATGGCTACTCCATGTGATTTTTCTAACGTATACCTGAGTGATCAAGGACTTCTCTCAACTCTCTGTTTGTAAGGTAAAGGTTACTGCTGTGCAGCCTCTTCTTGCTGTTTTTTGATCTCTTCACGAACCATATCCATATCCAGCTCCTGAACCTGTTTGACCAGATCTTTGAGCGCCTCTTCAGGAAGCATACCCGCCTGGTTGAAAACGACAACCTGCTCTTTTAGGATCATCGTCGTCGGGATCGAACGGATCTGAAAATGTCCGGCCAAAGCCTGTTCATCTTCGGTATTGATCTTCGCAAAAGCGATATCCGGGTACTCCTCGGAAACTTTTTCAAAAATGGGTCCGAAAGATTTACACGGTCCGCACCACGGTGCCCAAAAATCGATAATAACTATGTTGTTCTCTGAAACGACTTGATCAAAATTTTCTTCTGTTACTGCAATGGTTGCCACAATGTATCCTTATAATTTTTATTAGCCCCTACTATAACATAGTAAGTTGAAGCGAAACATAACCGTGCCGTTACGGGATAAATTTTGTCGTCTTCATGCTATATTACACGTATCGCTACTTCCAGATCCTTCCCAGGTACTCTTTGAGTCCCAGCTGCTGTTCTGCCTCATCCCCGCTGTTCCAGTTCTCGATCAGCACGCTTTTTTCTATCTCAAACGCTTGGGCCTGGGCTTCGTAAAAGGCTTCGGCCTCCTGGGAACTCTTCTCTGAAAGAGTCTCTACCAGGGATGCTACGCGGGCATAGTAGAGGGGGATGAGCGTATCCAGGATCTTCAGCCGCTGGCGCCGGGTGTTGTGAAAAAGGATCGCATAGCGGTAGACGATCCGTACCCAGGTCCGTGTAGGCATCTCAAACGCTTGGCCCTCCTGACGGGACGACAAAGCGGTAATCACCTCAAACTCCTCTTCGCCGATATGCTCTTTCCACAAGGTGGCGAAGTTGACATAGCCCAGTTTGAAGTACTCAACCAAGGCCTCTTTATCGATCTGCATCTGCGGCGGCTCTTCATTGGGGACCTCACCGTAAAAGGGCACCTCTTTGGCTTCGGACTCCTGCATCCAGTGATCCTGGTAAAACTCCATCAGCGAGAAGATCGTCCCCACGACCTGGCGGAACATCGGTCCCAGATCTGCGGCCGGATCTTTTTCACCGTGTATCTTGACACCCAAACGTGTCTGGCACACTTTAAATCCCGAGACGAGAGCCAGTGTCGTCAGCCAGATATCGATCCCGAAGCGGGCGATATCGGTCTCCCAGATATCCGCTTGCAGGTAGTGGCCCACAAGGCGGGAAGAGAGACCGAAATCCCCGCCGATAGGTTGGCGGATCTTGTGGCCGTAGAGGGCGCGGGTAAGGTTGTAGGCGATGGTGTTGGTGATGGTGCCGTCGAACTTGTGGCGCAGGTAATCCGGGGAGACAAAATCGTACCCCTGATCCACCGGCTCGATGATATTTCTGACCCACTCCGGGGTGATGGACTTCAGATCAGAATCAAAAAGGGCGACGCAGTCGGCTTTGAGAAACTTGGCCGCTTCAAAAATAGCCCGAATCGCCGAACCTTTGCCGGCCAGTCCCCGATAGATGCTGACAAGCACATGGATGTTGTAGGCGTCGGCAGCCACACGGGAGGCGACCTCGCGCGTATCGTCTGTCGAGCCGCCGTCGGCGATCAGGATGAGTGAGCGTTTGCCCGGGTAGTGTTTTTCAAGCCCCCGGATGACCGTCTTGGTGACATGCTCGATAGACTCCATCGACCAAAATGCCGGGATACCGATAAGGATATCGACCGAACCGATATGTTCAATGGCACTTTGCGCATCATCTCTAAGCGCGGTAAAGAATCGGATGGATTGCATGGTCTGCCTCCCCTTTTTGGGTCAAAAACCGCATCCCCAGTCTGTTGTTCCTCATGGGTAAGGAGGCCTGACCCTATCCGTGCGTTAGAAGATCGTTACCATCTTCAGGTTGCCCTGTTGAGCCAGCTTTTGCGTAACGGCATTATCGTTTAACACGACGAGCGTGGCAGCGGTATCATCTTTTGTCAGCTCCAACACCCGGTCCACCGTGTCATCCGCCTTGACCAAAACGGCAGCGTCTTCTTTATACCCCAATGCTTCAAGGCGCTCTTCGATCTCCTTTTTCAGCTTGACTTCATCCAGCGTCCCCTTTTCAGGCGCACCCTTGAGATGGAAAAAATCAGGAAGCTCAAAGTAGCGCTCCTCATGCACAAACAGCACTTCCAGCAGACTCCCCTCTTCCTGGCAGAGGACTATCGCTTTTTGGAGTATGCCCTCAAGCGCCTCTATCTCATTGATCACAGCAAGAACTTTACCACCCATCACAGATCCTTTATCATAAGTTAATATAATAATTCATTCTATACAAAGAACTCTTAAGCCAGCCTAATCTCTATACTCAATCTCATACGATTTCTGCCACAGCCACCACATAGTTTTTGCCGTAAAACTTCGCACATTTGGGACAGGTCGTATAGAAAAAGTAGGTTTTTGTCACCTCTTCTCCTCTCCCTTTTACAAAAGCGGTCATCTCTTTTTCCCATGTGGGGGCGTTTTTATAGGGCCCCTCAAAAACCTTCGTCACATAATCCCCCGTCAGATGCACCATCTCAAGGCCCGGGATATCTTTGTTGACCGAGAAATAGTGCTCGGACGTCCATGCGGAGGGATCGTAGGAGAGGACGATAAAATTCTCTTCATCCATAGCATCCTCTTTTTCTATGGCACCCAATGTTTTAGTAAAGACCGAACCCATATTGATAGGTATATGAAAGATACTTCGGGTCTTGGCTTTGACAAAGAGTTTATCTTTAAAATGGAGTTCTTGCCCATCCCACCCTTGCGGTTTAAACCGGGGACAGCAGCCTGTAGGATTATCACTCATATCGTATCGGGGTAAAGCATTCGTTTCCATTTTCTGCTCCTTTGTTTTATTATACCCTTACACTCAACGCCTCTTCCCTGTTTTATAAAGGAGAGAACCCTTTCTCAATCAGCCACAGCAGCATCAGCATCAGCACAAAATAGCCTGCCAAGAGTGTGTCCATACGCTTCCAGCGCACTACAACGGTATGTGAGGCCGTGTAGTCCTCATCTTTTTCGCATTCTTTAAAAGCACCCAGTGAGAGCAGCCATGCAACGCTATAGGCCGTGACCATACCCGTCACGTTCCACCACATCCACATCACTTCGGGATACCCTACCCATAAAAAGAGGTTGACCCCCACCCCCGCAAAGAGAGCGCTCAGGATGGCCCTGCTGCCGATACGCCGATGAAGTGCTCCCGCCAAGAAGACCGCCAGAACGGGTCCGTAAAAGGCCGAGCCGATCTTGTTGATCGCTTCGATGACGGTATCGGCGATGGAACCCACCATAAAGGCGAAAGCGATGATAGCCATACCCCAAAGAACCGTCGTAACCTGGCTCAGACGGATCTCCTTTGAACCCTCGATATGCTTCTCTTTGAGCACAAAATCATGCAGCGTCACGGCCGAAAGCGAGTTGAGTGCCGAGTCGATGCTTGACATCGCCGCGGCCAAAATCGCGGCGACCAGCAACCCTTTGACACCCACAGGCAGATAGGAGAGGATAAACTGCGGGATCAGGTAATCGGCAGACGTCGAAGCGACACTCGCTTGAAGCGAGGCATCCTGCAGATAAAGCGTCCCCACCGTAATCCCCATCAGTACATAGAGCAGGGTCAGGGGAAAACGCGCAAAGCCGTTGAAGTAAAGCGAGCGTCGGGACTCCTCGATAGATGTCGTAGAGAGTTCCCGCTGTACCTGGCTCTGGTCTGTACCGTAGTAGGCGGTATAAAGAAAGAAGCCGCCGAATAAAAAGGCCCAAAAGGGCATACCGCCCTCACCGCCCCATCCCCAGCTAAAATCCAGTGTCTGCAGACGCTCTTTGGGAAAGCTCTCCAAAACCGCCCCGAAGCCTCCGAGCAGATCAAGGGCGATGTAGATGGAGAGCAGCACCCCAAGCAGCAGCAGTCCCATCTGCAAAATATCCGAGTAGACGACGGCCCGCATACCGCCCAGCGTGTCATAGATCAGGATGATCAGCCCCATCCCCAAGATAGATAGCCATAACGGTGAGCCCGTGATACTTTGCATCACGATCGCCGTGGCATACAAAGCGATACCCGTACCCAAGGCACGGCTAAGCAAAAAGATCACGGCGACGGTATTGCGCACAGCCGTTGAGTAGCGCAGCTGCAGATACTCATAGACACTCACCAGACTCAGCTGGCGAAAAAGCGGTATGAGGAAGATGGAGACGACGATCATCGCTAAAGGCAGTGCCAGCTCATACTGCAGCCACGTCAGTCCCCCGCCCTCTTTGACGGCGACAAAGGCGGGAATGGAGATAAAACTGATGGCGGAGCTTTGGGTCGCCATCGTCGAGATCCCCACGGCCCACCAGGTAAGCTTTCTGTCGGCTACATAGTAGTCATCCTGATCACGGTTTTTGCGCCCGAGCAGATAACCAAAGAGGAGTAAGAATATAAAGTAGGCCCCGATAATAGACCAGTCCAACAGACCCATAACCCCTCCATCATTTAATGTGCAGTGGAAAGATTATAACATTTTGAGTCACCCTCATTTTTTGTATTGATGAATTTTCTATTAGGGTGTATAATTAATTAAAAAGGTTTTATTTTGTTTGGCAGAAAAAGAGTGGGTTTGACCATCATTACAACTATCATAACATCCAGCAGTTCCGTTTTATCTGTCTATCTTTTTTATCACCTCTTTGATGTCGAGCTACGACTCTCTGAAATAGTCGCTGCCCTCATCATACCGCTTATCACGACACCGATCGTTTTGCACTATGCCATGAAACAGCATCAAAAGATCCACGACCTGGAAAAAGATATCGTGATCCAGAGTGCGGCACTGGGTGCTTATAAAAATGCGACGCAAGCGTCCAACCACATCATCAATAATCTGATGAACGTCTTTCAGCTCTTTATGTTTAAACTCCAAAGAAAGCAGGAGATCAGTGATGAACTCATTGAAAATTTTCAAGACAATCTCCAAGCAGCTTCACAACAGATGAAGGTGCTAAATCAGATAGAAAACCCTCTGGAAAGCGGCCAGTACCACGGTATCTATCCCGATGGCAACGCCCCTGCATCAAAAGGTGAAAAGAGAGATAGAGAGGATTAAAAAGCTTTTGTAGATTCCGGGAAAGAGGCGGCAGGGGCCGCTGCAGCATAGCGAATATCCCCGCTCCCGTTTGTCGCCTATTGGAGTTTTTTCGCTACGAGCTCATTGACGACTTTAGGATTGGCTTTGCCGCCGGTACTCTTTAGCACCTGCCCCACAAAGAAACCGAACAGCTTACTGTTGCCCGCTCTATACTTCTCGACATTATCGCTGTTGTTTGCCATCACCTCATCGATGACCGCTTCGATCACGGCAGGATCACTGATCTGCACCAGACCTTTGGCCTCGACGATCTTAGCCGGAGTATCGCCCGACTCGACCATCTCTTCAAAGACCTGTTTGGCTATTTTGTTGGAGATCGTCTCATCATCGACCATCTTGACCAGTTCCGCGATCTGGCTGGCGCCAAACTTCAGATCGCTTGGCTCTTTATCTTTGAGCTCTCGGGCCACTTCATTGGCTACGATATTGGCCAGATTCACGGGGCTTGCTTCAAAAGAGAGCGCCGCATCATAAAAAGCGGAGAGTTTCTCATCGCGGGCCAGGGTATTGGCCACTTCGCTGTTAAGTTTCAGCTCGCCTGTGTAGCGGTCAAACAGCGCCTCTTCTGCCGCACTCATCGGTGCCACTTCGCCGTCGATCTGCTCTTTTTTGGCCGCAGGTTTGCGCTCTGCTTTTTTCGTTTCGCTTTGAGGCTTGTTCTTTTTGCCCCATGAGTCTTTGAGTCCCACGATCTTGTTAAAGACCGGGTGTTCGTCCGTATAGTCTACCGGCTCCGCGAAGAAGTACCCCTCGCGCTCAAACTGGAATCGCACATCGGGCTTTTCGGTGATAACAGCCGGTTCGATCAGCGCATCCTTGATCACTTGCAGTGAGTTGAGATTGAGATCTTCGGGACCTTCGGGCGACTCGCTCTTATAAAGCCTGTCATAGACGCGTACCTCTACCTTTTTCGCCTCTTTGGCGCTTACCCACTGGATCGCACTTTTGACCTTGATGCCGCTGGTGTCCTCGCCGCTTTTCGAATCGGGGTAATACTCGGCCTTGATCTCGGTGATATTGCCGTTCGCATCCTTGATCACCTCTTTGCAGCTGATGATATAGGCGTGTTTGAGACGTACGGGCTGGTCGGGTGTCATGCGGAAGTAACCCTTGGGAGGGTTCTCTTCAAAATCAGACCGGTCGATATAGATCTCTTTAGAAAACGGCACCTTGCGCGATCCCTCTTTGGGTACGTCTTCGGGGTAGTAGCTGGCGTCAAGCGCTTCGCTGCCTTCATAGTTTTCGATCGTCACTTTCAAGGGGTCCAACACACACATCACACGGGGCACTTTGGTGTTGAGATCATCACGGATAGAAAACTCAAGCTGCGCCACATCCACCGTAGAGTTGGCTTTGGCGATGCCGATCGCGTCACAGAAGTTGACGATCGACTCCGGGGTATACCCGCGGCGTCGGTAGCCCGCGATCGTAGGCATACGGGGATCATCCCAGCCGTTTACCTTGCCCTCTTTGACCAGTGCCAAAAGTTTACGTTTGCTCATAACCGTATAGTTGACATCAAGCCGTGCGAACTCATGCTGATAGGGACGCTTCTCACTCAGTCCCAGGGTATCAAGCACCCAGTCATAGATTGCGCGGTTGTTTTCAAACTCTAAAGTACATATAGAGTGGGAGATCCCCTCGATATAGTCCGAAAGACAGTGCCCGAAGTCATACATCGGGTAGACGGCCCACTTATCTCCTGCTCTGTAGTGGTGGGCATGACGGATGCGGTACAAAATCGGATCACGCATCTTCATATTGGGTGAAGCCATATCGATCTTGGCACGCAGTACATGCTCGCCGTCTCTGAACTCGCCGTTTTTCATCCGCTCAAATAGGTCCAGGTTCTCTTCGACGGAGCGCTCGGCATAGTTGCTGCGCTTACCCGGTTCCGTGACCGTTCCGCGGAATTGGCGCATCTCTTCTTCATCGATACTGTCTACATAAGCCTTACCCATCTTGATAAGCTCAACGGCATACTCATAAAGTTTGTCAAAATAGTCCGAGGTGTAGCGGACGTTGCCTTCCCAGTCAAAGCCCAGCCACTCTACGGCATCTTTTAAGGCTTCCACATACTGCGTATCTTCGGTACTGGGGTTCGTATCATCCATACGAAGGTGACAATGCCCGTTATAATCTTTCGCGATGCCGAAGTTGATACAGATCGATTTTGCATGACCGATATGCGGAAATCCGTTAGGCTCGGGAGGAAAGCGCGTGACGACCTCTTTATATTTGCCTTTTTGCAGATCCTGCTCAACGATGGTACGTAAAAAATCTTTATGCTCACTCATGATGATGAAACCTTTGGGTAGAAACTGTTTTAAAGGTCAAATAGTAGCAAAAGAGAGCTTATGTAATCTCATCATCCCGGCTAAAACTGCACCCCTGAGGTTACATTTCGAACAACGCTTAGTAGATCCCGGGAAGGAGTCGGTAGCGTACACGCTGCGCATAGGCTAGATACCCCTCAAGCTCTTCGTGCAGCGTCCGGTCTTCGAGTGCGGTTCGCATCACGGCGATGACCACCGCCGCGACGGCGGGGATCAGGGTCCAGAGGGAGTTAAGCGCCATGATGATGCCTACAAGCGCCAGCATGTGTCCGGCATAGCCGGGATGACGTACTACCCGGTAGGGACCGCTGTCGCAGACCCTGTGGCCCCGCTCCGTCTGGATATGTACGGTAGAGGAGAAGAAGCGGTTTTCTATCAATGCCCATGCGGAAAAGGCGTATCCGACCGCAATCAGCAGAAGTCCCAGCACCGTAACCCCTGTCGCAAACGGAGCCGTCCAGCCGTAACGGTGGTCCAGGCCTGCTACAATAAGAAGGGGAAAGGTGAGGCTGATCGCCATCAGCGGGGCGAGCACTTTGTCCCATCCTTTAGCGGTCGTCATCTTGTCCGCGTTGATCCGCTCCGCCATGATGCCGGGATGGCGCTTTTCGGCGAGATAGCGCCCTCCGATACCTGCTAGAAAAAAGAGGACCGCATACCCCCACGCCTGCCACCAGCCAAAATCGCCTGCGCAGATAAAGAGGATCAGCGCAATGATGAGATGCAAAAGGATCAGACCGATCCAGTGGCTGGGCTTTGACTTTTCTGTGCTGTGTGTATCGACGGTTGATGACGGCATGGTGCATCTCCTTTTTTTAAAAAAGTTTCTCACTCATGATACACTTTTTTATCGCGACATTCAATGTTTATCTGCAAAGCAGCCTCGCCCTTTTATTTCCAGCTTGCATCAACGGATTAGATTCTTTTACCCTCTTTTGTTTGAACTAGCTTTTATATAATGCATCTTAACTCAAAAGTGCCTACGGGCAAGGAAGAACTATGAACG
>JBFEYF010000056.1:0-10589 GCA_041562295.1 Sulfurimonadaceae bacterium | reverse complement strand
GAAGATCTTTGGTTCATACAGACGGTCGATAAGGTTGGACGCGATTACCAGGTCATACCCTGTGTAGTGCGGTTTGAGGTTACAGGCGTCTCCCTGCATAAACTCGATTTTAGAAGCCAACGCTTCGTAGCCCAAAGATTTCAGATCTGCCGTTTCTACAGAGTGAAGGTCACCCTCGATCACTCTTTTATAGCTGATCGATCCCCCCTCTTTAAGATGCGTTCCCACCTGGATAAAGCGCGCAGAAAAATCGATACCCGTCACCGCATCGAAGTGTTTGGCCAGCTCAAAGCTCATACGTCCCACGGCACATCCCAGATCCAATACCCTGCTGCGCTTGGCAGGCTCCTGATACTTCAGTGCGATATCGACCAGCGAGAGGGCCAGATTTTTGACACCGAAGTGTTCCTGCCCGTAATGGAAATCGCAATATTGCGATACCTGTGTATCACTTTCGTAACTGTTGACGTGCTTCACCTCTATCTCCTTATCCGAATGGACATATCTAAATCCCGCATGCTGCATAAAGTGGCGTCTGAATGCATAGCGGCTGCTTTTTAATGCTTCATTGCCCGTAGAGATCCAGGATCCCCCTTTGATCAGATTATGTTTGTCGTCAAAAGTGGGTGTCGAGAAATCATCATAAGCGGGATGGGGCTTAAACCCTTCAAAACCGTCGATAGGGCTTTCGCTCCACTGCCAGACATTGCCGACGATATCATAAAGCGGGCCCTGCTTATGTGCGTCGACAGCAGATGCCGAAGCGATCTTCAAATCGATATTGGCATAAATCGTACCCATATTTTCGGGAACAGATGCTAGATTGGCAAGATGATACCACTCCGCTTCCGTAGGCAGGCGGTAGCTCTTCCCCTCTTTGAGACTCTTATAGTTACAAAAGGCTTTGGCTTCCAGGTAGTTCACATCGACCGGCCAGTTCAACGGCATCTCGATGATCTCCAGCATCGTACGGTACTTAAAGCCGTTGGGATCAGCCACCCAAAAGTGTGGATGTCTGCGGCCATCTTTTTGCAGCCAACGCCACCCTTCCTCATCCCAGTATTCGCATGTAGTGTACCCGCCGTTTTCAACGAACTCCATAAATTCACCGTTGGAGACAAGATAGAGCGAAGCCTCAAACGGTTCCACCTGAGTCTGCTCTTTCCCATACTCATTATCCCAGCCGTAGTAATCATCACCAAAGGATTTTCCCTGCCGGACCAGACCGCCGTCAATAGAGACCATCTCATTTTGCGGGAAACTGCTCTTTGCATCTGTTGCAATAGGCCAAAAAGGGTCTTTAACGACATCTTCTATGCCCAGTTGTCGGTGGAGTACCGAGGAGGTCTCCAAGTGGATACGTTCATGTTCGCATCCCATCAGGATAACCCACCAAAAAGGGTCTTCCCAGCTGATGGGAAGTGTTAAGGGGCGGCTATTGATTAGTGATATGACAAGTTCTTTGACTTCCTTGCGATACGCTCTTACCTCATCGACGCTGGGCCATTCGTAATGCTTTTTATCCAGGTCATCCCAGCTCATCTCATCCACACCGATAGCAAACATCGATTCATAAACAGGATTGATACGCCGGTCTATGACTTTGGATACCATCAGTTTGTTGATGAAAAAAGCTGCCGTATGCCCGAAGTAAAAAATAAGCGGATGGCGGGTCGGCTCCGGAGATTTGTAAAAGACATGCTCTCTTTTGAGCGGATCAAAAAGCTTTTCAAAAAGTGTAAAGGTTGTCAGGAAGTACTCTAAGATCTCCTGCCGCTTTGCCTCACTGTCACTACCTTGTAACGATGGTGTCATGCACCTGTAATCTTCTAAACTACGCAAAACTATATATCCAACTGTTCCGGCTTGAGTTCTGCCTTGGCATATCGGATATGTAACTGCTGATCATAAAAGAACTGCAACAGGTCACCGTCTATCTCTTCGTCTTTAACCATAAAACCTAAAATTTTCATCACCTCACTCATTTTTTTCGCATCTTTATAGGGGCGGTCACTGGCTGTGAGTGCCTCAAAGATATCGGCTATAGCCATGACCCTGGCTTCCAGGCTAAGCTGTGATGCATCCAACCCTTTGGGATAACCTTTGCCGTTGAGCTTTTCATGGTGTCCTCCGGCGATCTCGGGAACACGGGCCAGTTTTTTGGGAAACGGCAACGCTTCGAGCATCGTCGTACTCATCTCGGCGTGGAAATTGATCTTTAGGCGTTCCTCTTCGGTGAGGGTACCTTTTCGGATCGTCAGGTTATAGACCTCGTTATCGGTCAGCATCGGCTCTTCCTTACCCTCTTTGACCCAGCTATGTTTAGCCAGCTCCTGGATACGTTCGATTTTATCATCGGACATAAACTCTCCGCCGACATTGCACTCCTTGATAAAGGCTATCGCGTCATCGATCATCTTGACATTATGGGCATACGCCTCTTCCAGTGCGGCCTTGGACTCCAGATCATCACTACCTAAAGCCATCTGGGCTTCCAGACAGTCGATACGCTTATCCCTTTTAAGCAGCTCAAAACGGGTGATAACCGTCTCGATACGGTCATAGATCGTCTCAAGCTTGGTCGACTTGTCTACAACATACTCAGGCGTCGTGATCTTCCCGATATCATGCATCAATGCGGAGATACGTATCTGATTCAGTGCGTCCGCGTCATAGGCGATATCTTTATATTTACCCTCGTTGACCTCGTTAAGTTCATTGGCAAAGAGCATGGCGATCTCGGCGACTTTGCGGACATGACCGCCGGTATAGGGGGATTTGGCATCGATCGCGGAGGCGATACTTCTGATAAAGGACTCCAAAAGCTCCTGAAGATCGTTGATCAACTGAACGTTGGTTATCGCAACGGCCGCCTGGGATGCCAAGGAGAGCGTCGAACGTTCAAACTCCTGGTTAAAGGGGATAAAGGCTTTGGTCTCGTGGTTCATCGCATTAATAAGCTGACAGACACCGATCACCTCTCCCTCGTAGTTTTTCATCGGTATTACCAGCATCGATGTCGTCTTATAGTTGTTGGCGGCATCGAACCGCTTGGGGCCGTCAAAGTTAAAGCCCTGGGAGCTGTAGACATCGGGGATATTGATAACCTTATCTTTAATCGCACAGGCGGCGGCTACCATCTCGAAGTTTTCACTGCCGTCATCTTTATAGAGGGGCAGTGCCGGCCAGGTGATCTCCCCCTGCTCTCCGCCCATATAGATATCCAAAGAGCTGGTCTGTACGACGGTAAACTCCAGCGAACGTTCATCTTCACTCATAAGGTAAAGGGTTCCGCCGTCTGCATTGGTAAATTTTCTGGCTTCCGTGAGGATCATCTCCAGAAGTTTGTCCAGGTTGTTCTCGGCAGAGAGTGCCGTCCCGATCTCGTGGAGTGTTTTGATGTGTTCACGCTGATGGGCGATCAGCTTGGCATATTCGTTGAGTTGCTTACGCAGTGCATCCAGCTCTTTTTGAAGTTCCATAACAGCCTACTTCTTTTCAAATTCCAGTGAAACGGAGTTGATACAGTAACGCAGTCCCGTCGGTGTCTGATAACCGTCCGGAAAAAGATGGCCCAGATGCGCATCGCATTTCGCACAGACGACCTCGGTACGCACCATGCCGTGAGAACGGTCTTCATGCTCGATGATGGCATCTTCAGAGATCGGCTTAAAATAGGAGGGCCAGCCGGTTCCGGAATCAAACTTCGCATCGGAACTAAAAAGTGGTGCATGACAGCAGCTGCAGTAGTAGATGCCCTCTTCTTTATTGTTGTAGTAAGTACCGCTGAAAGCCGGTTCCGTACCTTTTTGGCGACAGACATGGAACTGAAACGGCTCCAGTTCACTGCGCCATTCTTCTTCACTTTTAATCAGTTTGTCCATTGTTCCGCCTCTCTTTCACACTTTGGTGACTTTGATAATCACCTATTGATTCATTATACCACGATACAAAATAAGTATCTCTGAGTTTGTTATCTTTGGTATAATTTTCAAATCATTTTAACGAAATAGGATCTATTATCTTGAAAAACTTCCTTTTTACCCCGTCAAACCACTTCAACCTGGCCAATCTGTTTACCTTCGTAAATATCACGATGGGCGTTATTGCCATCTATCTGATCACCAAAGAGATCTACTTCTGGGCTATCGTTGCCGCTTGGATCGGTGGCGCCTTTGATATTTTCGACGGAAAGATCGCCAGAAAATTTTCGCTTTCCAATGAGTTCGGCATCCAGATCGACTCCTTTGCCGATTTTGTCTCCTTCGTATTGGTCCCCAGTTTTCTTGTCTTTCAGGCAGTCTTTGAGGCACACCAGCTGCTGCCGCTGTATCTGACAGCTCCGGTATTTATATACTATATTATCTCCGGCCTTCGCCGTCTGATCCAGTTCAACATCAACTCAGATGCGGGCGAAGTCGCCAAGTTCTTTACCGGTATACCGACTCCTCTTGGCGCTATCCTGCTTTGGATCGTTTATCTGATGTTCACTTACCAGATCCTGACTAACGGTTATCTGATTCTTCTTTTGGTCGTACTTATCGGATACCTGCTCAACTCCAAAGTCAAAATACCGCACCCGTAACCCCTCTTTTTGCCGCTTTTATACAAAGCGGTACAATCAACTCCTTTTCTTTACATCTTCCTAAGAAATTCCGTTGTAAACTGTAGTTTTTCTAACAGGGAGAAGGGCAATGAAAAACATTTTACAGCATGACGCTACCCCGTTTCTGACCATCACACTCGCATCTGATCTGACGATCACTGCTTTAAGCAAGATACCGCAGGAGTATACACAGGAGCAGTTTGAAGGGAAAAAGATTGCCGACTTTTTATCCGCAGAGGATCAATCAAATCTGAATGAAGCGTTACAGCAGCTAGAAGATTCCCAAGAGACCCAGAACTTCATATTTCGGTTTCCTGTAGACAATTTTGAGCTGCACTATTTTCAAGGCTCTTTGCACACCGATGAGAGCGGCTATCTCGTCTATGCACTTGATATCCATCCCGGCCACACCAAACTGCTGCACCAGCTCAATGAGAACAAGACTCTCAAGGCCCGGCTTGAAGATATCGAAGAGGAAGTTCATATCCAGCAGCAAAACTATGAGGTCTTTGTAGAGAATGCTCCTGTCGGGATGTTTGACATCGATATGGAGAGCCGTATCATCACAGCCAACAAAGAGGCCAAACGCTACTTTAACCCTTCATCTGACGAGATTCGAAAGCACCACTTTTTGGAGTTCGTGCATGAAAGCGACCTGGAGCGTCTTGAAGAGTGTTTCAATGCGGCATCCGAGGGGAGTGAACAGTACTTTAGTTTTCAGACCAACAGTGAGGATTTCCAGATACTCAAAGGGTGTTTTATCCCTATCAAAAACTACAAAGGCGACACGGCAAAGATCTTTTCCGTCGTAGAGGATATCACCAAAGAGTATCTGGCCGAGAAAATTTTAAAAGAGCAAAACAGCACACTGGAAAAAAAGGTACTTGAAAAAAGTGAACAAAACCGGATCAAGGATGAGATCCTCTTTAAACAGTCGCGTCATGTCCAGATGGGGCAGCTCATAAAGATGATCGCGCACCAGTGGCGCCAGCCGCTCTCCCTTATCTCTACAATCGCCGGCAATGTCGAGATTATGCTGGAACTGGATAACTACCAAAAAGAAGATCTCATAGAGGCGATCAACAAAATAGATTACTACGCACAGTCACTTTCCCGCATCATCACCGACTTCAACGAATTTTACAAGCCGAGCAGACTCAAAAGCAGAGTCTGTCTCAAAGATATCGGAGACAGTGTTATCAGCGTGATGGAAAACTCCTTTAAAGTTGACGGCATCCGTTTTCAAAGAGAGAGCCTGGCACAAAGCAGTTTCTACACCTATAAAAACGAATTGACGCAGGTTATTATCAATCTTTTGCAAAATGCCCAGGAGACACTCAAGGAGAGAAATGTCAAAGATCCCTGCGTACATCTTAAAGGGTATGAGACCGACGAATATCAGATTATCGAGGTAGAGGATAACGGACAGGGTATTGATGAAACCATTCTTCCCCATATCTTTGATCCCTACTTCAGTACCAAAAGAAGTAAAAACGGTTCGGGTCTTGGACTTCATATGGCTAAAACTATGATAGAAAACCACTGTAATGGTATAATTGAGGTACACAATGGCAGTAAGGGGGCCAAGTTTACCATCAAACTCCCCAACAGCCATAACCCGTAAGGAATGTTATGATTGATTTACAAAATCCCGCCCCGTTTTTACAGGAGTTGTCAAAAAAACTTGAGAGTGCCGAAGACGCACCTTTTTGGAAAGAGAAACTTACTGCCGCGACTGAGACCATACTCTCCGTTTTGCAGGAGCTTGACAGACAATCCCTGCTTTTTACTCCCGAAGGTGTACCGGTAGATCTTTTTGAGCTAAAACACCTTGTCGCCTGGTATGACCTGGTTTCGCTTAAAACATTGGCCTTTATCCTTGATGAGAGTAACCGGCAATCGCAACTGTGCCGTACCAATTACAGTAAAGAGATGGCACAAAACTATGAACCTATCGAGCTGGATCAGCTGGCTGCACATCTGTTGGAGTACGGGATCGAGCTAAAAAACGAAAGAGATGATTTTCCCAACCGCTTTTATATCCAGCATTATGAGTTGGGAGAGATGCTCAAACGGCTGATGGATTAACTCTCCTGTCCCAAAGCCTCTTTTTTGACTTTCTGTGAGAACTCTTTTTTTGCCTTCACACCAAGCTCTTTAAGCCCCTCGACACGGCTGACCAGATCGCCCCGCCCTTTGGTCAGTTTGGCAAAAGCGGCCTCATAGCTCTCTTCGGTCTTTTGGATATGGTGTCCGATCTTCTCCATGTCATTGACAAAGCCGACAAACTTATCATACAAAAGTCCCGCTTTCTCGGCAATAGCCATCGCATTCTGGTTTTGATGCTCATAACGCCAAATATTTTCTATTGTGCGCAGTGTGACTAAAAGTGTGGAGGGGCTGACCACCATGATATTCTTTTCAAAAGCTTTGGCGTAAAAAGAGCTGTCATACTCTAACGCCGATAAAAAGGCCCCCTCAATCGGCATAAAGAGCAGGACGAAATCAAGCGAATTGACACCGACCAGATCTTCGTAGGACTTCTTGCTCAAACCTTCGATATGGGCATGTATCGAGCGGATATGCTCAGAGAGGGCCTGCTCTTTTTGCGTCTCGTTTTCGGCACTGATAAAACGCTCATAAGCGATCAATGAGACTTTGGAGTCGATAATGATATCTTTCTTATCGGGAAGATGCACCACGACATCAGGCTGATAACGCCGTCCCTCTTCATTTTTCAGTGCTGCCTGTATCTCATACTCTCTGCCCTTTTTAAGGCCCGACTCTTCTAGCAGACGCTCCAAAACGATCTCTCCCCAGTTACCCTGGGCTTTATTGTCTCCTTTAAGCGCGTGCGTAAGGTTGACGGCATCCTGGCGCATCTGTTCATTGAGCTTTTGCAGCATAGCCAGCTCCCTGCTCAGACCCGCACGCTCTTTCTCCTCGACTTTAAAGCTCTCTTCTATCCGTTTTTCAAACCCCTGTATCTGCTCTTTAAAAGGTTTCAAAAGTGTCTCCAGATGCTGCTGGTTGTTTTTTTGGAAGGTCGCACTCTTACTTTCATACAGTTCTGCCGTGATCTGTTTAAAATCTTTTTCGATCTGCTCTTTGGTTGAAAGCAGCATAGCCACCTTCTCTTCATGGTGCTTTTGGCTCATCTCATGTTCGGTTCTTAGCTGTTCAAACCGTCGCTGCAGATCATAAAACTGCTGCTCTTTCTCTTCGAGCACGGCAAGCTTGCGCAGACTCTCCTGTACCCGTTCCTGATAAAAGCGGTTTGACTCTTCAAGCTTCGCTTTTTCCAAACCCAGCCCCGCCAGTTGGGCCTCTTTGTTTTCAAGCTCATGAGCGATGATCGATTCGGCATCACGGCGGCTGTCGATCATACGTTTTAAAAAGATCAGTGCCGTTAAAAACCCAATAACAAAAGCTAAAACAGTATATAAATATTCCACAGATACTCCTTGCTGTCATTGTAACTTAAATCTCTTAACTCAAAAGAATATTGGGCATTTAGAGCTTAAAATAATAATATCATCAAATCAATTTAATATGTTTTGCTTATATAAAGCTTTGCACGCTATAATTGCGTATCAAAATACTAAGACTTCTTGTCCGAGGGCTTCTCTAAAAGTCCTAATCACACTTGATTTTATATGTTAGCACTTATACGGGAAGTCTTTCACAAAGAAGAAATGACTATGTCAAATACAACAACCGAAGAGAAAGTCGTCACATTCGACTCTTTCAATTTCAAACAAAGTTTACAAAAATCGATCCACTTTAAAGGTTTTAAAGTTGCCAGCCCGATTCAGGCTGAAGCGATCCCAGTTGTCCTCGAAGGACGTGACGTTGTTGCGCAAGCACACACAGGTACCGGTAAAACGGCTGCGTTCGGTCTTCCGGCGATTCAGAACATGCACTTTAACGGTGGTGTAGAGGTATTGGTTATCACACCTACCAGAGAGCTTGCCAACCAGGTAAGTGACGAACTTTTTGCCCTGGGCAAACACTCAGGTGTCAATACCGTAACGATCTATGGCGGTCGTTCATCCAAGCGTCAGCTTGACCTTATCCAGCGCGGTGCACAAATCGTTGTCGCAACGCCTGGCCGTCTTTTAGACCTGCTTTCCAGCGGTCAGCTCAAAGAGTTCGTTCCTACGACTGTCGTACTGGATGAAGCGGATGAGATGCTTGATATGGGATTCTTGGACGATATCAACGAGATCTTTACCTACCTCCCTTCTGACCGTCAGACACTGCTTTTTTCTGCAACGATGCCGGCGCCGATCAAAGAGCTTGCCAACCGTATCCTTGTCAACCCTGAATTTATCACGGTTACCAAGCAGGAGACAACAAACAAAGATATCTCACAGCTTTACTACGTCATTGATGAAAACGAGCGTGATGATGCGATGATCCGTCTTATGGATGCCCAGGAATCGACAAAATCGGTCGTCTTCTGCCGTACGAAGAAAGAGGTAGAGCGTGTCTCTACCGTGCTTTCTGCAGCAGGCTACTCGGCAAAAGGTCTACACGGCGATATGGAACAGCATCTTCGTGAAACCGTTATCAAAGGGTTTAAAACAAGCGATATCGAGATTCTTGTAGCTACTGACGTCGCGGCACGCGGGCTTCACATCGATAACATCTCGCATGTCTTTAACTACCATATCCCGTTTGATCCGGAGTCTTATGTACACCGTATCGGACGTACGGGTCGTGCAGGTAGCAAGGGTGTAGCGATTACACTGCTTACGCCGCTAGAGTTTAAAGAGCTTCAGCGTATCAAAGCCAAAGTCGGTACGACGATGGAACACTGCTACATCCCGACAAAAAAAGATGTACATGCCAAGCAGTTCAGCAAGCTCGTAGAGCAGATAGAGCATGTTCAGCTTAAAGATGATGCCCATAAGGTGATCGACGCCCTCAAAGAGGATGTCGACATGGATCAGATGCTGTTAAAGATGGCCTCTCTTCTTTTAGAGAAACAGGATGTTTCCGGACCGAATCACATCGGTATTCCGGCTGCAAAGCTTGAAGCGATCTTGGAGCGTATCAGTAAGCGCGGAAGCGGCGGCGGTGGTCGTGGCGGCTTTAGAAACCGTCGCGGCGGCGGTGGCGGTGGCGGATACCGCGGCAACCGTTCCGGTGGCGGCGGACGCGGACGCAGCGGCGGTCGTGACGGCGGTAACCGTTCAGGTGGCCGCGACGGCAACCGTTCCGGCGGCGGTCAAAGCCGTTGGAGTTAAAAAGAGGCTTCTAAAGCCTCTTTGACCTCTTTTAAAAAACCTTCCCAATCCCCTCTATAATCTTTATCATCACGCTGACGCAAGCCCCACATAGGTTCAGGGAAAAAAGCATCCTCTTTAAAACGCGCCATAACATGCATATGCACCTGAGGAAAGTGATTACCAAATGAAGCAACATTGATCTTATCTGGATGATAAAAAGCACGCATCACTTTTTCGATACGGTTTGTTATATCAAAAAGTCTACTACGAATATCATCTGGAAGATCAGAAAGTTCTTTATAAGAAACTTTTACAAAGATAATTAACCATGGTATTGAACCATCTTTTTCATCTATATAAAAATCATCGTTTTCAAAAACGTGAATCGACATTTTCAAGCTCCCATTCATTTATCAATTTTTCATTATCTAATACTAACACTAATTGACTTGCCTCATACTTACTATCATCATAATCGTCTAAAAAAGCACCCAGTCGTTGCGGAATAGTCTTGACCCAGTCGTCAAAGAGATCGATGATGATTGTGTCGGCATAGAAGCTTTCCAAGGCAGTTGAAAAGATCTCCTCAGTATCATGGCCTGAGGCTTGTACAACTTGCAGCTCCAGCGGCTTTCTGTAGCGTATCTTCTGCGATGACAACACCAGTGTACCGTGACTGTTATAGTCGTTTAAAACGTTTTCAAATTGGCTGTTTTTGTAGATGATTATTGACATGATAGGATTTTAGT
>JBFEYF010000055.1:0-10715 GCA_041562295.1 Sulfurimonadaceae bacterium | reverse complement strand
TTGAGGGTAAAACGCTGTTCGATACCGTCCGGGTACAGCTTTGATCCTTATTGAGATCGGGACGGCCGATACAGCTCCCCGTATAAACATAAATCAGTTTAGCCGCAAGAAGGGACGTTGCCTGAGTCGTTGGCATAATGGTGGAGGAAATCTTTCAGGTGCGGTGCATATTTCTTGTCAAACCCTTTGCTGTTAACAAACTTTTCCGCTCTTGTATCTTCATGCCACTCTTTAAACTCGTAGGCTTCATCTGCAAAAGCGTCAGTCCACTCTTCCTGGCTCTTCATCGCGGCACCTTTGGTACCGTTACCGTGACATCTTTTACACTTTTTAAGATAGGTCTTTTGCCCTTTTTTGATATCAGCATGGAGTGATGTCGTCAAAAGCATCAGTAGAGATGCCATCACAATACGTAAGATCTTTGATTGTTTCATGGTTATCCTTTTCTTTTTTTAGACTGTAACAAATTACATAGTATATGTCAAATATATTCATATATAGTGTAAATTATTTACATAGAGTATGTAAAAAATATACACAATCTGAGTTGACTGTAAAAAAGGATTGAAATCTTGATAGAGGGCAGAGTCCCCTTTTTACTCTCTTATCGTTACTGGATAGGGAGATATTATAGAGGCTAGGCAACTGAGATGGGGTGGATCTTTCTTGAGAGGTTAGGGTGCTTATAAAAACTCTAAAAGTCTCTTGCCGTGGTCTGGAATGAGATAGCTTAGAAGGTGGTTTGATGGTTATGGGACGTCGTATCTAAAAAGGGGGACTAAAACCGCTAAAGCGGTCTTAGTATTTTAGTGAGCTTCTCTTATCTCATCAGGAGAGTGAAGCAGTTCGCTGTCGAGCTCTCCCGTATCGTCATAATGTTTAAGCGGTCGTTGAATCACAATCGGCACGAAAAAGAGTGATACAAAATAGGCAAAGATCGTACCGCCGATCAGTGCGACACCCAAGCCTCCGAAGACGGCATCTGTGGCCAGCAGTGAACTTGCCAAGACAATGGCTAAAACGGTCAGAAGAATCGGCTTGGCCCGGGTAGCCGTCGCAATGGCGATAGCCCTGTGCGAATGGTAGCCGTCATCATGAATCAACTGCTTTGCAAAATCGATAATAAGAAGCGAATTTCGGGAGTTGATACCGATAAGTCCGATAAAACCGATCAACGAAGTCGCAGTGAGATAGAACGGATCAGGGGTGATGATATCCATAACATAGTGGCCGAATATGACACCTACAAGTGAGAGAAAACTTGAAAGCACGATCCCGCCTGCGAGGCTGAAGTTATGATAGTAGATAACCATCAAAAAGTAAATCAGAACCAACGCCCCGATAAAGGCACCGCCCAGGTCGATGAAGGTATCGATCGTTACCTTAAGTTCACCGTCCCAAATGATATCGAACTTCTCACCAGTCTTTTTATCCGTAAGCTGCAGGTTAAGCATATTTGAGGCTTTGACATCATAGGTATCGCTCAATGTTTCCATCATCATACTTCTTGCATCAAGCAGCGGGTAGATCTGGCTTTCGTTGTCGGTTTCCGCGATGACGTTGATCATATTGTTCAGATCCTTGGATGTCATGGTCGGTGCCTGTTTCATCTTTTTGACGGTGACAAACTGGCTCATAGGGATCATCAGTCCCATGGGGTTCATCAGCTTGAGGTTGTAAAGTTTCGTCTCGATCGCTTTGAGCGACTCTTTGGCAAATAAGCGGCTCTCATCCAGTCTTAAATAGATAGGAATCTGATTTTCGGCATTTTCGCTGTTGACATAGCCCATTCCCATCCCTTCAAAAGCGATATAAAGCATTTTTTTTACCTGCTCCAGCTCGACACCGCTGTTGATGACGGCATTGGTATCCAAAATCAGTCCGTATCGATAGGTATCTTCATCGGCAAGTACATCAACATCTACAAGTTTTTCCTGTTTTTTCAAAACCTGTGCAACTTCATGGGCTACCTGACGGCGCTTTTCAAAGCTGTTGCCGCCGTAGACCTCTACAACGATAGAGGCCAATACCGGAGGGCCGGCTGGCAGCTCGATAAACTTGATGTTGGCACCATGCATAGAACATTTCTCTTGGACAACGGGCCGGATGCGTGAGATCAGGTTGTAGCTTCGTTCGTGACGATCATGGGCACGTGCGATGTTGACCATCATCTCCGCTTCATGTTCATCCATTTTAAGCGCGCTTCCTTTGACCATACCGGCAAAATCAAGAGGCTGTCCCTCTCCCAAAAAGACGGATACCGTCTCTACCGCAGGCTCTTTCATCAGTTCGCCCGCGACACAGTCCGTGACCTCTTTGGTCGCTTTGACGGCGGAGTTCTTAGGAAGGTCTACATAAACCGAAAAGGAGTCGGAGTCTTTTCCCGGCAGCATCTTGGCCTTTACGATCTGTGAAGGTGCGATCATATAGATAGAGAAAGCAAAAAGGCCGACGGTCAGTGCAAGCACCAGTAACTTGAGAGTCCAGCTCTCAAGAATGGTAAAGATAAGTTTTTCTAAAAGGGTCTCTTCTCTTTTCATTCTCTGCCTTTTAATGTTTTTTCTTCAAAAGTTTGTCGACAAGGTAGGGCGTAAAGATATAGGCCACGACCAAAGACATAAAAAGGGCTACGGGTACAAAAACCGGAAGCGGGTGCATAAACTGTCCCATCATACCGCCGACGAAAAACATCGGAACAAATGTCATAATAATGGCGACGGTTGCGATGTTTGTAGGGTTACCGATCTCATTGGTCGCATCGATAGCGATCTTATAAAGCGGTTTGTCGTTATTGGCAGGATCGTGCATATGCCGGTGGATATTTTCGATAACGATGATCGCGGCATCTACCAACAGACCCAGGCTTAACAGCAGGGCAAAGAGGGTGATACGGTTGATCGTCTCATCGAGTAAAAAACCGGTAAAAAGCGTCAGAGCCAAAATCATCGGAACCGTTAGGGATACGATGACCGCCTCTTTAAAGCCTAAAGCCACCACCAGCAGTATGGCGATAATCGCAATAGAGATCTCAAGGTGGAAGACCAGCTCATTGACCGCGTGGTTAGCCGTGTAGCCGTCGTCCCGAGTAATGACATACCCGATACCCTCTTTGGTAAGCTCCTCTTTGACGGTATCAAGGTAGGCGAAGATCTTCTCATTGATCAGTACGGTATTGGCCCCTTTGAGTTTGGAGATCGTCAGCGTTGTCTGCGGTGTAGCCTCTGTAAGCGTCTCATCCTTTTTGGAATAGAGGTAGGCACTCTTTTTGTTTTGGATGTCGTACCCTTTGGTAACCGTTGCCAGGTGTTTGACCAGTACCGGACGTCCTTCGAACTTGTCAACGATGACATTCTTGATATCGTTTTCTGTTTTTATGGCGTTTTCGATCCCGAACATGATAAATTCACCGTTTTTTAGGTCACCTTTGACATCAGGAAGGCCGAAGGTCAGCCCTTTAAGGGCCATGGCGACCTGACCCATAGTGATACGGTATTTGATCAGCTTGTTCGTATCGACCAGTACGTTAAACTGCTCTTTTTTCTCACCCTTAAGATCTACCGTGGCTACGTTGTCTATTTTACTGATCTCATGGCCGATCTTGTTGATCTTCTTATAGAGCTCTGTCTGAGCCAGGCTCTTCTTTTTGGCATAAAAGGCGATAGTGGCAACCGGAATATCAGTGTCGATATCCATTGTCTTTACGATGGGCTGCATCGCACCTTTAGGCAGTTTGTCGATATTTTTCATGACCAGGTCGTAGAGTTTCAGGTCGGAAGACTCTTTATCTTCACCGATATAGTACTGGACCTGGATGATACCCATAGAGTCTTTGGCCGTCGTAAAGATATGTTCGACGCCCTTGATCTCCCTGATCTTTCGTTCAAGCGGCTCGACGATCACTTTTAAGATCTCGTTGGCTTTAGCCCCAGGCATTGGGACGATGACGGCACCCCCGGCTACTTTGATCTGGGGATTCTCTTCCCTGGGCGTCATAGAAAGGGATAGGTATCCAAGTACGAGGATAAAAATAGCGGTGATAAGGGTTAAGGGGTGATGTACAAAAACCCTGGCCAGTCTGCCGGCTATATTTTCATTGTCTCTTATTTCCATATCTATGCCCTTCCTACTTACTTAATGGTTTGCCCAAAGAGAGCTGCAGTCTGGCTGCGGCTAGCGTCTTATCATATTCAGATGTGATAACATCCGCCTGTGCTGACATCATGCTTTGCAGGCTCATCAGCAGATACATCATATTGGTTCTGAAGTTGAGATTGTTTTTGTATATTTTGACAGTTTCGTCCAAAATCTCTTCAGACATAATGCCTGTCTCTACCTTCTCTTTAAAGGTCTTTTGGCATGTTTGAAACTCCAAAAAGTTTTTCTGCACTTCCAGGCTTATCCCCTTTTCCATCAGCTCCAGATAGTTTTTGGTCTTCAGATAGTCAAGCTGGGCCTTCTCTTTTTTAACAGCGTTGAGACCGCCGTCAAGAATATTATATTTAAGACCGACCGCGACCATATAGTAGTCATGGTCTCCATCGATGGAGAGCTGATTGTCATTCAGACCGTATTCGATATGGGCGCCGATGGTAGGGTAGGCGTCACTTGAGTCGTAAGCGACTTTTTTCTCCATGGTTTTGGTATTGTACTTCATCCAGTTCAAATCCTCCCGCTGTTCCAACGCGATGCGTTGAAGTTCGGGAAGTTCTGCCATAAAGCAGTGTGCCAACTTGAGTTCGCCGACATCGGTGATGGTATCATCACCCGTTAAAAACCTTAGATAGGCAATGGCTACCTCATAGCTGTTTTGGGCCTCTTTGAGTTTGGTATCGATACTTTTGTAGGCCATTTTCGCCTGTTTGACGTCGACGATACGGGTGAGTCTTTTGTTGTACATTTCGGTTGCGGTATCGATAAAGGCTTTGGCTTTGGCTTTGCCTTTGTTGGTCAAAGCGATAAACTTCTTAGCCGTGACTGCCCCGTTGTAGGCCTGTAACACCTTAAGACCCAAAAGTTTTTCGTCGTACTTATATTTGGCCTCTTTGGCCATCCCCTGCAAGGTTGCCATCGCTTTGCCGTTTTCCAGTTTATAGCCGACAAAAAGAGGGATATCGTAGGTCAGTTTGGTTTCGAAATTGGTCCGTGCATCGGGGTAGTTCAGGTTTTCGGGTTGAATGGTTCCGATCTCCTCTCCCAGACCCATCAAGGTCTGCAATTGTGTAAAGTTTGCTGTCGTAAAGCCGAAGTCAGACATCTGGGCTTCCCTTGCAGCAGTCTTCATACCAAAGACATAACCTGCATGGTTGGTGTTGGAGATAGTCTCACTGACGGCAAGCGTACCGTAGTTATAGCTATCCGCTTTTAAAGCATCTTTTTTCGCACTTTGGACTTCCAGTTGTTTCGCTTTGAGCTCTTTGCTGTTGTTGATCGTCAGACTCAATGCTGTTTCAAAGTCTACGGTTTTTGAAAAAGCTGCAACCGGAAGCAGTAAAAAGAGTAGTTTTTTATACATCGCCTGATACTCCTTGATATCTGTTTGAAAGTTTTATATTTTAAAGGGTCAAATGAAGCTATCTGAATAGCATGATCTTTTGAACCAGTTTTGATTTTATCACTTGAGAAAGTAAATCATATCTTATTTATTCTCTCAAAGCACTTGGATACACTAAATATGTGTCATATAATTATATCCAATAAAAATTATTATTTCAACTGGTTATAACAATTATAATGTATAGTTAATTTGTTGCAATAGGGTTACCCAGATGGGGTTTAAGTAAAAAAAGAGTATAATTGCGCCAATAATTAACTATTAGGAATTGAAGATGGCTTTGAACTACTCTATGTCAGACCTGAAAAAGGGTCTTAAGATTGAGATGGACGGTGTAGCTTACAAGATTGTTGAGTTCCAACACGTCAAACCGGGTAAAGGTGCGGCTTTCGTACGTACAAAAATCAAAAAGTTTGCTGACGGCCGTGTCGTCGAAAAAACATTCCATGCAGGTGATAAGTGTCAACAACCTGAAATGGTGACTAAAGAGATGCAGTTTCTTTATGATGACGGCGATATGCTGCAGTTTATGGATACGGAAACGTATGAGCAACTGGGCCTTTCTTATGATCAGACTGAGGATGCAGCCAAATGGATCGTAGACGGTATGAGTGTCGAAGTACTGTTTCATAACGGTGAACCGCTTACGGTAGATGCACCTCAGATGGTAGAACTTAAAGTCGTAGAGACACCGCCGAACTTCAAAGGCGATACATCAAGCGGTAGTAAAAAACCGGCTACGTTGGAATCCGGTGCTGTTGTTCAGGTGCCATACCACATTGTAGAAGGTGATGTCATTAAAGTCAACACCGTCGAAGGTGAATACGTCGAAAAAGTCAAATAGTCCTCTTTAACGTCAAAAGGCGCCCGCCTTTTTGACATTCTATGTTAAAATCCCCCTTACAGCTAATATACTCAGGCAGAAGCTTTGATACGACCACTCTTACTGATAACATTTTTTTCATCTTTGCTATGGGCCCAAGGTTTTTCCTTTCACTATCTTAACGACGAGTTTTATGATACCGATGAGGAACGCACCGGGGGATGGATGCTTTTGTACCAATATAACGATAACTGGTCTTTTCATATGGGGCAGGATATCTATACTCCCAAAGAGAAATCAACACTGCTTCCGGTTGCCGGTGACCGACCATATAACGCCTGGCTTTATGCTGGGTTTACCTATCAAAAAGAGTCGGATGCCGTCGATATGCTCTATACCCTCATGTTCGATGTGGGTACCCGGGGTCCGCGTGCCTTGGGTGAAGAGGTTCAAAATGGTCTGCACAAGCTTGTGGATGCCCATATCGTACAGGGGTGGGATAGCCAGACCGATAATGAATATGGCAACCTGCTGACATTGGGTGTTGAGTATTCACTCCTTGAGGTACTGTTGGACTCACGAAAAGAGCTGAGTCATATCTCAACGCACCTTCGTGTGGATACGGGAACGATATGGCACAGGTACAGCCTGGGAGTGAGTTTGGCATTCGGTTACAATACCCCCTATTATAACTCGCTGATAACCTTTCCGGAAGATGATACTTTCTATATCTTCTCCACCGCCTGGATCACCTATGTAGATCAGGACCGTATGTTAGAGGACAATACGGGGTATAACGTTGTAAAAGAGGATATCGTCAAGATGTTTGAGGTCGGTGTAAACTGGGATATCGATAACGTCCGCTTACGCATAAGCGGCGTGCGTACAACGGAAGAGTTCACCACGCAGCTGACCGGACACCAGTATGCATGGGTGGAGATTACGGTAGGCTTTTGATGGAGTGGGGCGGCTTGATGATCAGAACGGGTATAGCTTTATGGATAAGCATGACCATAGCATCAGCCGAAGGCCTTTCAATCCAGCTTTTAAATGATGAAATCTACGATACGGATAAAGATCTTACCGGTGCGTTAAAGATCCTATATCAACAAGATGCAAAATGGTCATATCATATAGGACAGGATATCTATACCCCTGACGATAAAAGTCTTTCTTCTCCTGCAAACGGCGAACGCCCCTATAATGCATGGCTTTATATCGGTACTACCTATCAGCATGAAGCAAGCCGTCAGAGGATTCTCTACAGTACAACGCTTGACGTGGGAACTATCGGTCCCAATGCCCTGGGTGAAGAGATGCAAAACAGTATACACAGGTTGCTTAAGTTGAATCTCGCACAGGGGTGGGGGAGTCAGACGGGTAACCGTGTAGGCTTTGAGCTAACCGGCGAGATGGAGATCCCTTTGATGATCTATTTTCGCCAAAAGCAGGATGATCAGCATATCTACCTCTCCTCCTATTTTTCTGCCCAAGCGGGTACTTTTGTAGAAAATCTTAAAGCGGGTGCGATACTCTCCTTTGGATATCATCCCCCTTTTTACCATACACTTATTAGCATGCCGCAACACGATGCCTATTATCTGTTTGGTTCCATTGAGGGGATATATGTTGAAAAGAACCTGCTGTTAGATGGAAATGATATATATAATGTCGAGAAGATGCAGGATCTTAAAAAGATCCAGGTAGGGGTTAACTGGGAGATACCCGGGGTTCGAATCCGGGCAGTCACAACAGCGATGAGCAGAGAGTACGTGACACAAAAAGATGCCCACAGGTTTTTTGCAGTAGAGGTTACCGTCAGTTTTTAAGCTTCGACTCTGTTTCTCGTGGTCGATTTGACTTTATAGAGTTTCTCGTCAGCCACTTTCATGATCTGATCGATATTTTGATCGGTTGACTGCATCGATGCGATACCGATACTGACAGTAAACCGTAACTTCATCTCCTCAATGATCTCAATCGCCTCAATATTTTGACGGATCTGTTGGGCGATGGCAAAGCTCTCTTCGGGGGAGAGATTAAGTGCAACGGCAAACTCTTCCCCGCCGATACGCCCAAAAATATGACCGTCCAAAAATTTGGATGCAGTCTGTGTAAAAGATTTGATGACGGCGTCACCGATGTCATGCCCATAGGTGTCATTGATCTTTTTGAAGTGGTCCAGATCCAGCATCATCACCGAAAACGGCGTATGCTCTTTTTTAGCCTTCTCTAAAAGCTCACTACCTTTTTGAAAATAGCTTCTTCGGTTGTAGATCCCGGTCATAAAGTCGCGCGTCGCCATTGTATAAAGTTCATCTATAAGTGTCTGGATCTTGATCTGGCTTTTGACCCTGGCTAAAAGCTCTTTGGGTTTGAAGGGTTTGGTGACATAATCGACCCCGCCCATATCAAAGGCTTTTTCGATACTCTCCTCATCACTTTTGGCGGTAATGAAAATAACAGGAACCTGTGCACTTTTTTCGTCAGCTTTGATCTTGGCACACACATCGTACCCGTCCATCCCCGGCATCATGATGTCTAAAAGCACCAGGTCGACACTGTTCTCTTCTAAAAGAGCCAAAGCATCGGGACCGTTAAGGGCAACTAGCAGGTTATACTCTTCTAAAAGTTCAACAAGGATATCGATATTGGTCTCGGTATCGTCTACGATCAAAATAGTCGGGTTATGCATCTAAATACTCCTGTATAACGATTATTGCATCTTTGAACTTATATCTTCTGATAAGTTTGTCAAGTTGGTCAAAGATCTCCTGCTCTCTTTTATTAAGATGGGACTGGTTGAGCTGGAAAAGCAGGCTTTTGATCTCCTGCGGGGCCTGTTTTTTCAACGCTTTATAAAGCTCGTCAAAGAGTCTTTCGAGCTCTTTGGGAGTACGTTCGGTTTTGGAATAGATACTCTTTTTCTCTTCAGAAGCAGGCAGTGAGAGTTGGAGCTGATTGAGCAGGTCGGTAAAGTGGGTCAGTAAAAGTTGACGGTTCTCTTCGTTAAAGGTTTCTTCAAGCCTATGGGCAGCTTCACTCACCTGCAGTGCACCGATAGCCGCACTGCTGGATTTGAGTGTATGTAAAAAGCGCAGCGTTTCGTCACTTTGGGCAGAAAGTTTTAGAGAACGATGCTCTTTGGTGCTGTAGGTATCCAAAAAATCACGCAGCAGTTTTTCGTAAAGCCGCTTGTTCCCGTTGATATGCGAAAGTGCCTGCCGGGTATCTAAAAAATGAAATTTATCCAGATCCAGGTTGCTTTCTCCATTTGTGTTTACTACGAATTGCATCGGCTGTTTTGAAGGGATGAACTCCAGCAGGGCACTGTAAAACTCATCGACATTGATCGGTTTGACAAGACAGCGGTTCATACCGAATTCAGAGGCTTTCAGGCGGATCTCTTTTTGGATGTTCGCGGTCAAGGCGATGATAGGGACACTTCTGTTATGCTTTCTGATCTCAGCGGCTGCATCGTATCCATTGATGACAGGCATCTGGATATCCATAAGGACCAGGTCATAGGCATCGGGGTTCTGTCTGAAAAGTTCGATAGCCCGTTCTCCGCAGTCGGCATCATCTATGAGAATATCGGTATGCTCAAGAAGCGCATGTACCATCTCGATATTCATCTCATAATCATCGGCTAAAAGTATGCGGGAACCGTTTAAGGTGGTTACTCTGTTGCGCAGATCTTTTTTGATATGGGACTGGGGTGTAAACCGTGGTTTACCTGAGGCACTTTTAAGCGGTAGCTCGAAGATAAAGTGGCTTCCGCTTCCGGGTTGGCTCTCAACCCGGATCGTTCCCTTCATAAGCTCGATAAGCTGTTTGGAAATGGCCAGTCCCAGTCCTGTACCGCCATATTCGCGGGTCGTTGTATCATCTGCCTGGGTAAAGGAGGTAAAAAGTTTTTTGATCTGTTCTTGTGTCAGGCCGATGCCGGTATCCCATACATCAAAAGAGAGAACTCCTGTGGGGAGTTGGGTTACCTTCAGCCCCACATCGCCCTGATGGGTAAACTTAATGGCATTACCCAAAAGGTTGGTCAGGACCTGATTGATCCTCAGGGGATCTCCATAAAGGTATTGGTCGATTTCCGGGGCGATATCGATATGAAATCCCAAACCTTTTTCCTGGGAACCGATACGTAAGAGGGTCGCTACAGAGTCAATGGTCTGGTAAAGATCAAAGTCCTCCATCTCAATATGAAGTTTTCCCGCTTCGATCTTGGAAAAGTCGAGGATATCGTTAATGATCGTCAATAAGGCATTGCCCGAGTAGGATATGACATCAAGATAGTGCTTTTCCTTGGTACTCATCGTCGTATGTTGCAGC
>JBFEYF010000054.1:0-10870 GCA_041562295.1 Sulfurimonadaceae bacterium | reverse complement strand
TCGGCCGGGGTATAAGGCCCCTCTTTGACCTCCATGATAATGGCATCTTCCGAAATAGGGAATATCGTATGCCATGTGTTTGGCAAGATTTCGGTGACACTGCTGCCAACAGCGGCACAAAGCTCTAGCTTCTTGATCACCCTTCCCTCCGAATCAAAAACCACCATCATCACCTCACCGCGCAGTACCACCATCATCTCCCATTTGTTGTATTGGGGATGGTGATGCGGCCGGACATAGGTCCCTTTTTTCAAAGCGATACACAGACGCTGTACCGGTTCGTCAAAACTTTGATGCAGGTTATAGTGACTGCGTCTTCGGGGACTCTGTTCGGCTTCATCAAGCAACTGTTCAAAAAGGGTCTCATCCAAAACAGTCGGATTATTCAAAGACGACACTGTTTTTCCCGCTGTTTTTGGCACTAAACAAAAGCATATCCGCCTGGTTGACCATATCTTCCAGACTGCTTTCGTACTGGTGCGTTGCCCCGATGGAGATCGTAAAGTTGACCTCTCTGCCGTCATCTACCGTGATATAGGCCAGTTCCGCCTTATAACGAAGCGCTTCGAGTAAAAAGCTTCCCTCTTCAAAGGTCGTATCTTTAAAAAGGATACAAAACTGATCCCCGTCAAAACGTACGACCAGATCTTTCTCTTCGACATTGGAGCGCAGGATCTCCGAAAGATAGACCAGCACCCGGTCCCCGGCATCTTTACCGTAGGTGTCGTTAAGCTGTTTGAAGTTATCCACACCGATCATCGCGATGATCATCTCCCCGTTATCGGCAACGATTTTGTCAAAATAGGAGACCATCTCTTTAAAGAAGTAGCGGCGGTTATAGAGTCCCGTCAGCGGGTCGCGATTGGTGTGGTTGGTGATGGTGTCGATATTTTCAAGTGCCTCGATAGTATTGTTGACACGGCAGGAGAACTCCTCTTTGCTAAAAGGCTTTTTGATAAAGTCGTTGGCCCCGCTTTTTAAAAACTTCGCCGAGACATCTTCATCTTCGTTACTGGAAATCGCAAGGATGGCCAACTGCTCTTTTTTAAAGCTTTTGCGTATCTCTTTGGTCAGGGTCAGTCCGTCGATCACAGGCATCGCATAATCGGTCAGAACGATTCTGATATCGGGAAAGTCTTTAAGCATTCCCAACGCCTCTTCACCGTGTGCTACCGCATAGACCTGGAAAAAGAGGTTTTCCAGCATCTGTTTCATCTGCTTGCGAAAGAGTATCGAGTCATCTACGACCATCACCTTGTGCTGGCGGTTTTTAGAAAGACGCTCGATCGTATGGATGATATAGTTGATATCTTCACTACCCCCTTTTGCCACATAATCGATAATCTCTTTGGAGAGCATCTGCTTGCGAAACGCCCTGTCCATATTGGCGCTTAAAACCAGTACAGGGATACCGTGTTCGATTACCGAATCGACGATCTCGCCGTTGGGTGCATCAGGCAGGTTGATATCCAAAAGTGCGATGAAATATTTAAATTTACGCATAAACAGCTGCGCCTCTTTGAAAGAGTAGGCGACATGTACCTCAAAGTCAAGCGAAGATTCAAGCTTCATCGATATGAGTCTTGAGAGGGATTTATTATCTTCTACCAGTAGGATACGCTCCATATTTTTTTCCGTCCTGATGCTCTTTTAGAGTTAATGTTAGCGTTTTGGTGCTGAAACAGGGGTCAAACGCTTTATCTTTTTAAAAAAGATAAAAATCTGTTATACTGGATGCAACCCATTTGAAAGGATGATCTATGTTACATGTTAAAACTGTTGCTACGGCACTCATCTTCGCACTACTCTTTTCCGGCTGTTGGGGCTGGGGTAATGTCAAACACAGAGCATCTGCGGAACAGCCGCAACTCTTGGTATCTGACACAAGTCGTCTCTCCTAGACCGATAGACTCAAAGCGGCATAGCCGAAAAAAAATCCCAGACCCGTCATCACGACAGCCGTGACTTTCGGGGCCGGGAGTTTTTGTGCAGTGTGGGAAAAAAGCTTTGGAAAAAGCAGCGTCACTATACCGCCCAGACCCATCCCCCATCCGATCAACGTAACAAGCAGGGACCACTCCCAATGCCACACATTATGGTAGGAAAGAAGCACTATCCCCACTGTCAAACCGATAACACCGGCTATCAGCCTTAAAGCCTCATCTTCGATAATCCTCTCACGAATCTTTTTCAGATCGATACTCCCGCTCCAGACAGCAACACCGACGGTGATATAGATCGCAGCCATAATCTTTAATACAAGAACACTCACAGCACCCCTTTACGAGATTTTTAAACGGGTATAAAGAAGTGCCATCACGGTACCGCCGATACCCTCTTCTACGATATGCCACAGACCGTTTTTAAAGACATAGAGTATCGGCTCCCCATGTGCCCCCGCCATGGCCAGTCCATGCGGGACCACCCAGGTAAACCCCATAAAGATACCGACTTTCATCCCCGTCAACAGAGCGTTTTCCCCCTCATAGACCCGGGTAAACAACCAAAGCATCAGTGCCGCAAGGATCCAGTAGGCTAAAAGCAGGATAAAGATACCGTCATGGCTTGCGTGGGTCAAAGCATAAAATCTGGCCATAATGTAGTTGTGCCAAATTCCGGCGACTACCCACATAACGGTACCGGACAGGGCAACCGTCGCACTCCACCTCTTTAATTCATGTTTGCACATCACAAAGCCCCTATTCCGATTCTGCCCATTCCCGTATTTTGCGTTTCAGTTTCGCTTCGGCCTTCTGGGCGATCTCCTGCCAGTCGTCACCCTCTTTTGGACCCTGTTCGTCATCTGCCCACGCTTTAAGGTTGCGCATCACTTTGGCTTCGACTTTGGTACCGATATCATGCCACTCTTTTTCTCTGCGCTTTTGCATTTCAGACTTTTTCTTCACATGCGTACCCCCGCCAAACACCATCATGACGCCGATAAGAAAACCGAAGTCATACCATCCGCCGCTGTTGTACACGGCATAGACGGCAACCGTATCATCAAAGAGGGAGACGATAAAGGCAACCGCGAGAATCAACCCGTGCCATAGACCGTACCAAAACCCGACAGGTTCCAAGTTCTGTACCGAAGCCGGATCAACACTGTCGGCACAGCCGCTTAAGAGAAAGAGCGTCAAAAAAAGAGTGCATACATGAGCCATAACAACCCCTTAAGATAAGATTTTCTAATAGATAATCTTATCATAACCGCTGGGCATTACGTGGTGCTACTGCTCTTTTTTGAAAAGTTTGTAGATCGATGAGAAATCTTCCTGATCGATCCCAGCCTCAAAAGTACGTCCGAAAAGCTCCTTGACCGTGGCTGCGGTAAAAAGCGGTTTTTTCAGCTCATACGCCAGGTCCTGAAGACAGTGCAGGTCTTTATAGATCAGGGCGTTGGAAAAGTGTGTCGAGAAATCCTCATCCAGAAGTTTTTGTTTCTTGGCATCCAAAACCAGCGACTTCCCGCCGTCGACAGCCAGGATATCGAGGATATCTTTCTTGGCGATCCCCGCCGCTTCCCCAAGTGCGAGAGACTCTGACAAAACAGCCATGATACTCCCCAGGGCGAGATTGTTGACCAGCTTCATCTTGCTTGCCCTGCCCGCTTCACCGAGATAGAATATATTTTGGCCGATATCTTCAAAAAGCGGCATCATCGCATCATAAACACGCTTCTCACCGCTGACAAGGACGGTCAATGCCCCGTTGGTCGCCGGAACGACGCTGCCAAGCACCGGAGCTTCCAGATAACTGCCGCCGCTTTTTTTGACCGATGCATGAAAGCGCGGGGCATCGTTGTAGTGGTTGGTCGTAAGATCAATGACAATCTTGCCCGAAAGGTCGGCCTCCAGGATTCCGTTATCACCGCCAAGTACCGTATCCACACCGGCCGAGTCAAAAAGACAGATAAAGATCACCTCTGCCTCCTGGGCCACCTCTTTAGGCGATGCCGCTACACGACACTCCAGCCCCGCTTCTTTGCCTGCCGTACGGTTATAGACCGTCAGTGTATGACCGCAGGCGTTCAGTCTCCCGGCAATCGCTTTGCCCAGATGTCCCAATCCGATAAATCCAAGTTGCATCTGTTCCCCCTTATCCTCATCATTTATTTTGGGATATTTTACAAAAAAGCGCCTGAGACTATTCAACGCTATCTAACCCAGGATAGTGTATTTTTAAGCTATTATTATGAAAATATGCAGTGAAAAACAGCGCACTTCAGAAGAACTTTATAAAGGTACTCAATCTTGTCGTATGATACATAGACTCTTGATCACAACCATTTTCATCATACTCTTTTCACTCAGAGTGACGGCGGACACCTGGTCTTTTGGGAGTGAAAACGACTACTTTTTCGAATCTGACGACCGTTACACCGGCGGGTTTTACCTCAGCTGGATGGGCGATACGGACCGTTCACAAAAAGAGAAGCTTCGTAACAGCTACGCCGCATTTTTAAACGCCCTCATCTCCTGGAGCTCTTTGATGGATGACAAGCCCGCCAAAGAAGCCGTAGCCATAGGAATCCATGAGATCATCATCACGCCCAAAGACTATACCCAGTATCAGCCGATCTATGACGACATTCCCTATGTCGGTATCTTTTTAAGCGAGTTTTCCCTGTTTCATTATGATACCGAAGCTTTTAAGGAGTTCTCTGTATCCTTGGGGATATTGGGACCCTCTTCCCATGCCGACGAGCTGCAGCTGCTGGTACACAGAATCGTTCCCAGGGAGGACCCTAACGGCTGGGAGCATCAGCTTGGCGATTACCCTGTCATCCAGGCACGCTATCTCAACGGTAAACGTGATTATGACCGGGCACTGGCCAGCGGGCTGCATCTTCAGACCTTTCACAACTACTCGGTCAATCTGGGCAACTTCTACATCGGAGCCGGCGGCGGAGCTTTTATCCGGCTGGGACGCAATATGCCCGATAACTTTGTCGCCATCAGCGATATCTTCAATACGACCAAAAGCCCTCAGCTCAATCTGGATGACCGCAACCCGCAACAGGGATGGTCCGTCAATGCCGGACTCTTTGTCAATATTCCCGCCTTCTCCTATATGCACAAAGAAGCGGAAAACCTGGGTTATGATTATGAAAAGTCCAATTCTGTCGTCATGGGTCAAATCGGGGCGAACTACTACTGGAACGGTATACAGTTCTCTGTCGAAGTCTACCCGCTGGGATCGATCTATAAGCACTATAAAAAAGATAGCTGGGGGAGAGTCTATTTGACCTGGCTAACCCACTAGGAAGCTCGCTTCGGCTGCGCTTATTGCCGGCATCGCTCCCGACGAAGCTAAGGCTCTTTCGTTATCGGTTTAGAATACGATACTATTTTATATATGAACTTAAAAGCAGAGGCGAGATGGCGATAAAGAGCGAGACAGATCTCAAGAGTAATCTGGATGAACCGAAGATGTACCGGGTCTATATGCTTAATGATGACTACACCTCATGGAATTTTTGCCTGAGGATCATCACGACTGTCTTTCATAAGACACTCATAGAGGCCGATGCCATCACCCATGATATTCACACCAGGGGCAGAGGGCTGTGCGGTATCTACAGTTTTGAGATCGCCGAGACCAAAGCAGACATCGTCAAAGAACAGGCACGCAAAGAGGGGTTTCCCATGCGCTGCCTTATTGAGCCAGAGTGATGCGAAGCGGAGCAAAGAGGTGAAGAAATACCGGGGTATCAGAAAAGAGCTCACCGCCTATATCGATGCCTTTTTGGCCACAGGTGAAAAGGTCGAAAACCTGCGTGATATCTGGTACAAGTTCAAAGGGGATATCGAGCACCTCAAAACGATGCCCGATGAGAAGTGGGACATCTATGTCAACCACCTGATCGGCGAATACCTCTACGAACGTTTCTTGGATGGGGATGTAACCATCTACAGCCGGCTGAACATCATCACCAAAGGGTTAGGCAACGATGCCCACAGCTTCAATACCCCCATCGTGCTCTTTACAGAAAAGCCCACGCGCAGTATCGACAGACTTGCCGAAGCGCTGCTGTGCGCCATCTACTCAAGTACCGGGCAGATCCCCTCTTTTGAGTCGGTTAATATCGCCCAGTATCTCAACCGCACCGCCAAACATGACAAAGCCTACCTCATAGCCATCACCGATTATGACCCCTCCGGCGAATCGATCTTTCATTCGCTGGCAACCAAGGTCGCATCGGATCTGAAGCTTATCAATCCCGCCATCGATTTTAAAGCGATTCCGGTAAGCTTCGGCGACAGTTACGAAGAGATCACCGCACGCTATCCCACCTATACACTCAGTACCAACCAAAGAAACGCCCTCAACCAGGCCTGGATCGAAAAGGGACAGACACTGGGCGTAGAGCTTAATGTCGTAGAACACAAAGAGCAGCTTTTGGAGTCTGTCATCCTTGATTTCGTAGCCCCCGAAGTGGTCAAACAGCTGAGCCGTCACCGTTGGGAGAAGCAGCAAGAAGAGCAGATGCTCGCCCAGGATCCTCACTACCAGAAGCTGCATGAAGAGCTCAAAAAAAGAGTCGCTCAGATCAAAGCGGACGTGGCCTCGGTACAGACACGCTTTGATCCCGCATGGAGCCCGCCGATAGATGTCACCGCAGTCATGAATATGACACACAAACAAGAGGATCAGCTATGAAAAAAATGCTTACCCTTTTTTCTCTGCTGCTGCTTAACGCATTGGCAGATTCCAATACGACCATCCCCGAACGCCGGGGCGCACAGTTTCTCAATGAACAGGGGTACCTCGTGATCCCGGCGCCTTACAGTCTGCCCGGAATCGGTGAGGGGGTCAGCTACTTTTCATCCTTCAACAACTATCTGGGCAACACCGACATCTTCGCTATGAAGATCGACGGTGATGTAGGGGGTACGATGCTGGGGCTTTGGGATATCTTCCTGATCGACAAACGCCTCTTTATCGATCTGACCTATCACGACTTTGACAAGGCGGCCATTACCAACTACTCTGCCCGAGGCCTGGATACGGTTGCGGATGACTACTCCATACTCGAAACGGACCAGCTAAGAAGCAGCTCACTCAAAGCGACGCTGAGCTTTTTCGAACGGCGGCTGGAGCTGATAGGCAAATACTCCAAAGAGGAGTCCCGTCTCACCGCGATCAAAAATCCCGACGGAACGCTGATCCAAAACCTCTCAAACGTCGAACCGACCCAAAACACGCACCGTTCCTTTATCGCCACACTGGACCTGACCGATGACAGACAAAACCCGATCCGGGGTATACGCACCGAGATCCAGTATCAAAAAAGCGATGCACGCAGCGACTTTGACCCCGACTACTTTACGATGCACTACAATATCACGGGCTATATCCCGATCAACGGCAAAAGCACCCTCGCACTCAACGCCTTTCGCTCCGATGCCGTCGTGACCCGAACGGGAGAGCTGGACAAGACACTGATTGCACAGGAACTCGGGTTTGACTGCTCTTCGGGGTGCAGTGATACGATCCAAAGCGTCATCGACAACCGCTACCAGCAAAACCTCTTGGGAACGGCACAGGGGATGGGCGGTTCGACCCGGCTTCGGTCCTACCCCGGTAACCGCTTTTTGGGAGCGCATGCCGAGGCTGTTGGGATCGAGTACCGCTGGAACCTGGCTGCCGAACGCAAGCCTTTTAACCTCTACTTCATGAAAGATATCCGTACCGGGATGCAGTTCGCCTTTTTTCATGAGATAGCCACCGTCGCCGATGACCGTAAGGATCTGTGGCGTTCTACGCGATCTTCCAGCGGTATCGGGGCCCGTTTTATCATGGGATCAGGCGTCGTCTACCGCTTCGACTTTGCCGCGGGGGATGAGGGAAGCGAGATCAGTATCATCGTCGACTACCCCTGGGAGACCACCTTCCAGTAGCCGCCTAACGGGTACAGAACTTCTCAAACGCCTCTTTGGGAAGCGGCTTGGAGAAAAGGTACCCCTGGTAACGGTCACACTCAAGCTCTTGCAGCAACTTTTTCTGATCGGCACTCTCTACACCCTCGGCTACCACACTCAGACCAAGGCTTCGCGCGATATTGACCATAAGTTTGATCAGCGAGTACTGTTTTGTTTCCGATATTTTAGCGATAAAGGATCTGTCTATTTTGAGCTCGACCAAAGAGATCTCACTGAGATAACTTATCGATGAGTAGCCTGTCCCGAAATCATCCATGGAGAAGGTAATACCCTGCTGCTTCAACTGTTCTATCGTCTCTTTGATCAGCTTCAGATCATCCGATGAGCTTGTCTCGGTGATCTCAAAGATAACATCGATATTGCCGGCATCTTTTAAATAGCGTTTATGCAGCCGTTCTACGGTACTGACAAACCCCTGGTGCAGTATCTGGCGCATACTGATGTTGATAGAGACGAAGTCGATATCCATACCCTTTTGGGACCACTCGCTGATCGTTTGAAACGATCTTTCCAGGATATACTCCCCCAGTTCGATGATATAACCGGTACTCTCGGCAATAGGGATAAAGACATCGGGACCGATCGGCCCCAGGGTATCGCTGTGCCACCGGACCAGGACCTCACATCCCACCACCTTCTCCTGGGCGTCTACCTGGGGCTGGTAGTGCAAAGAGATCTCGCCCTTTTCGATAGCAAAGTAGAGCAGTCTCTCGATCTCCAGCTTGTTTTGTACCAGCTCATACAGCGACTCGTTAAAGATCATGACACCGTCCCTGCCCTTATGTTTGGCCTCGTACATCGCCATGTCAGCCTCTTTTAAAAACTCTGAAGCCTCCACGCTGCTGTTATTGACGATACTCACACCGATACTGGCACTGATATAAAGGTGGTTCTCCTTGATGATATAGTTTTGCTTTATCTCGCGAAGCAGTCTTTCAGAAAAGCGCTTCGCATCTTCAAGACACGCCTCTTTATCGTCAAAGATGGTACTTAAGACACAAAACTCGTCACCGCCCAGTCGTGCGACACTGTTGTCTTGGGCCGCTGAGATGCTTTGCATCCGTGAAGCCACTTCGCACAGCAGCTCATCTCCGATATCATGCCCCAGCGTGTCGTTGATCGTCTTGAAATGGTCCAGGTCGATCAGCAGTAGATAAGAGTATTTGTCCCCGTGCTCTCTGACCGAACTCTCCAGTATCTCCAGAAAATACCTTCGGTTCCCCAGTTTCGTCAAAGGGTCATGGTAAGCCTGAAAGTTACTTTTGACGATGTAGTCATTCGTATTTTTGGCCGCATATAAAAGGACTGCTGCCAACACCAGGGTAAAAAAAGCCAAGATATAGGAAAAAAGCGCGCCGATGATGAAAAAATAGATAGCTAAAGGGACCATAATCGAGAGCACGGTCAAAAGAAAAAGCCTTTTTTGGGATGCCAGCAGGGTTGCAGCAACGACACCGCTGCCCACCTGCGTTGCAATGGTGATATAGTGCATCTCAAAGTTGTCGCTCATGGTGTAGTAGATAAACATCAGTGTCCAGGCGACGGAGTAGATAAACATAAAATAGCGGACCTTCGTCAGCCAAAGGTCCTTTTGCGCGATGGTCATGTCGATACGAAAGCGCTTATGCAGGGAGTACCCGTAAAGCGGGATGATCGTCATCAAAACCATCCAAAGCGACTCGTAAACCATCGATGTATAAAGATACCCCATCATCAAATAGCCCGGTGCCGTAGCGACATTCAAGGCGATGATGACAAGAATCTGCTTATGCATAAATCTGTAAAAACTCAGATTTTCATTAACGTTCATTGCACAACCTTCCTATTTCTGGTACATAGCTTATAGCATCTAAACTTAAGGTATTACAAAATCAAATAACAACACTACATTTTACAACTCTTTTTGTTACCTTTTTGTAGCAGCGCTTCAGATCAGCTCAAACTCCAGTGAAAAGCTCTCTTCGGGGACTCTTTCCAAAATGATCTTTTCTATCTGATCGACAGTTGTGTCACAGCTGTGGCGGTCTGCGCGGATAAAGGTAAAGAGGATCAGCGCCTCATGGGGATACTCCCCGCTGCTGTCCATCACCGAGATATTGGAGCGCTTTAGCCTGTCGATGATATGGTTGGTGATGGAGCGGCGCTCTTTTTTGGAGTGGACAAAGGGAAGCGTCAGATGGATCTCGCCCAGCGTTATCATCGTAGGCTACAGTACAAAGTAGATGATCGTAAAGTAGTGCGCGGCACTGCCCGCAAAGACGAAAAGGTGCCAGATACCGTGATAATGGCGTCTGTGATCCAGTGCATAAAAGACGATCCCCAGCGTATACATCATCCCCCCGCCAAAGAGCCACCAAAAGCCGGCTGTCGTCAGGTTATCCAAAAGCGGCCCCAGCGCGATCAAGATCAGCCACCCCATCAGGGCGTAGATCACCACCGAGACGACTTCGAACCTTCTGTCCCCGACCGACTCCAGGATCATCCCGATCAGTGCCAAAAGCCACACCGCACCAAAAAGCGACCATCCCCAGGGGCCGTTAAGCGTCACCAGTGTAAAAGGGGTGTAGCTTCCCGCGATCAAAAGGTAGATAGCCAGATGGTCAAAACGCTGAAAGAGATCTTTTAACGGACCGCTGAACCAGTGGTACAACGTCGATACCAGATAGAGGGTAAAGAGTGTGACCCCGTAGATAGAAAAACTGACGATCTTCCATGGATCGCCTTTAAGTGATGCAAAGACGATCAGCACCACCATCCCCGCCAGAGCCAAGACCGCGCCGATAAGATGGGTAATCGTGTTAAACTTTTCGCCGTGTGTCATTTCGCTGCCTTTGTATTCACTTGTGTATCATAACATCTCATGGGTATTAAAAGCCAAAGCTTACTAGAAGCGAGAGTTGGCTTCCGCCGACATCGGCCCTACC
>JBFEYF010000053.1:0-11005 GCA_041562295.1 Sulfurimonadaceae bacterium | reverse complement strand
CGTATTTCGATACCTTGGAGAGTGTACTGATCGAGTTTATCGATATGTTTAATAATATCGCCTGCCATCAGGTGAGTGATTCCATGGAACTTCTTGACAGTGTTGTCAAGGATACCATTACACTTTTTGAGTATTACGGTAATAATGAAGTCACCCGTGAAAATCGTCAGGAGATCTATAAGCCTACGGTCGAAGCTATCGATCAGGTTGTCAGGACCGTTTTACAAACCGATCTTCATGATTCACAGCAACAGGAGGTACTCTTCTTTTAAAGAAGAAAATGATTTGGTTAACATAATATAAATTCTATGAAAAGTTATTTTCTCTAGGGAGAGCTCTATTTGACAACGCACTCATCCATTCTGCGTTTTTTGTGCCCATAGACACAGCTGATAAAGCGATAGTCCCTGTTTTTTAATGCATTAAGCGTCATTTCCTGTCTTTTGTCAAAGATGAGTATGATCATCTGATCAGGTTTGCCTTTTGTCCTGTAGTCAGCTGTTACGCGGCACGATTGACGCTCTCTTTTGCCGTAACCGATCATGTGGGTACAATCTACGGATCTGATCTTCGCCCACATGGTGACACCGTAATTGTCAAATCGGGAAGGGTGTTTTGATTTGAAGAGTTCTATGGGAACTGCCTCAAGCAGTGACGATACCACTATACATGAAGTTAGGGTTTTAACCAGATAGGACATGCTCTTTACTCCTTGACATACTCCTGCAGGATTTGCGCTATTTTTTTACGGTGCATGCGCCGAGCAAAATCGATGGCGCTAAAACCGCTTTGATCAACGACATACAGATCCGCACCCTGCTCCAAAAAGAGTCTGACGATCTCTGCATGATTGTAGCATACAGCTGCCATCAAAGGTGTAAACCCGCTTCTTCGCTGTGTTTTTTTGGGATCAACGCCGGCTTGCAAAAGCTGTTTGACAAGCTCGGTATTTCCGTAGGTGATAGCGTACTCCAGGATATTGACGCCCTCATTGTCTATATCTTCAATATCTGCGCCCTGCTCTATAAGCAGCTCTATAATATCTTTATCGCTTCGCTGACGGATCGCATAGGCAAGAGGTGATGCGCCCTGCTCGTCCTCTTCTTCCAGTAGGTTCGGGTTCTCTTTAAGGAGCTTTTTTAGCCCCATGTAATCCGAATTTTTGATCGATTCAAATAGTTCTTTCAAGCGCGCTCTTTTTTCCCTAATTGTAGGATTTTAATTTTGTAATTACGCTTTATTGATGCAGTTAATCTTTATAATTGATCTTTTTTACGTTAGAATTCCCAAAAAATTATGAAGGATGATAATGGACGCTATTGCTAATGCAGAAGCTTTTAAGACCTATATTGAAGAGATCAAATCAAAACCGGGCTATAAAGATCCTATCGCTTTCGGTATCTGCCGTATCGATGCGGGACAGCTTGACAGCTCGAAAGTACTTCAGGCAACCTACCCTGTCATCAACTGGAATGAGAACTTCGGAAGCGCTGCCGTTTTCGTAGATGCCTTGGCAGCCAGCGGTGTAAACGTAGATTTTACGGCAAATGAGTTTGTCGCTAACGTATCTTTTGATTTTCTTTCTACGGCTATGGCAGCGTTTGCTCCCTATCTTGAAGAGGCCTACGGTGATGCGCATAAAAACGTACAGGTGATTCAGTCGCTTTATGAGATCTCACTTCGTGTAGGTATGCGTGAAGGTGAATTCCGTGTGGTATTTTTATTTGAAGATGAGGCTCCTGAATCTGTAGAGTCCGTCTACATGAAGCTTTATGCCCTTTCTACAGGTAAAGCCCAGCTTCGTCAAGTGAACCTAAACGGAGCATTCGGAAAACTTCCAAATGTCGCATGGTCGGGTAATACGCCGATCGAGCTTGACTGGTTGCGCGAAAACGAGATCGAGCTGAAATTCTCAGGCGAGTATCCTGCTATCGATTTCGTAGATAAGTTCCCACGATTCCTGCAGCATATCATCCCTGCAGACAACACGCGTATCCTTGATACTTCCAAAGTTCGTTTCGGTGCACAACTTCATGCGGGCACGACTGTTATGCCGGGTGCCAGTTACATTAACTTTAATGCAGGTACGACAGGTCCTGTTATGGTTGAAGGACGTATCTCAAGTTCTGCTATTGTCGGTGCAGGTTCTGATGTCGGCGGCGGCGCTTCGATCCTGGGAGTTCTTTCTGGAACAGACGGCAACCCTATTTCTATTGGTCAAAACACACTGCTGGGTGCCAACTCAACGTGTGGTATTCCTTTGGGTGATGCGTGTATTATCGATGCGGGTCTGGCAATCTTGGAAGGTACCAAGGTATTTATCGATGCATCTGAACTTGCCAAGATTAAAGCGGCAAACCCTGAAGCGTCACTTGAGGATAAAGAGATCTTCAAAGGTAAAGAGCTTGCGGGACTGCACGGGATCCACTTCCGTCAGGATGCACAAACGGGTCAGTTTATCGGACGCCGTTCTACGCGTGAGATCAAACTTAACGCAGACCTTCATTAATATCTCAAAGGGGAAAGCTTCTCCCCCTTTGCTTTTACAAATATGGATCGCTATATTACTTTTGTTCCGAAGTTGTAGTTGTTGTCGTAGTTGTTGTCGTTGAATCGCTTTGCGGCAGTGTTGTCGCCTGATCAGCTTTTTGAAGCGCTTCATCCGCCTGTGATCCGACACTGTCTATGGCCTGATTTTCTACAGACTGCTGTGCCGCTTCAGCCTCTTGTTTCTTTTTCTCTTTTAGGGCTTTAGCTTCCAGACGTCTTTCGCGTGCCGATTTGCGTTTGACTTTCTTCGGCTTGATAACGATAGGCTGCTCTGTCGGTCTCATCGTGATCACATTCATAGAGGTGATCTTATTGATCAGTGCACTGTTTCTGACAAAGTTTTTGACCTCTTTACCCACCTGCAATGTAGAGATGATGGTTCTACCGATGACATTACGTACCGCCTTGCTTTTGCTTTTGGTCGTGATCCCCCAAATATTGTGAAGCACCATCGCTTTGCCCTTAACTTCACCGATATAAAGCATAACGTGCCCCGGTTTATAAAGAAGTGTCTGAAACGGTACCGCATTCTCAATAATAACACGCTCTTTTTGTTTGTTTTTAAGATTGCCCAGGTCGTAAATACGCCCTACCTGAGCCTGCTCTTTTGAGTTTCTGGGCAGCCAAAGATGAAACGGTTTAAACATATCTCTGAGTGTCGACGAACAGTCACGGTTTTCATAGACACCGCCCCATCCGTAAGCTTTCCCCATAAAAGCGTTCGCCATGATGGCTATAGCCTGGGTATTAAGCGGGATCGGTTCGGAGACAGATGCGCTTTTGGGAATACGCACGATACTGAATGTGACAAAATCATCCGACTTGGAAGTCGCTAAGATCGCCTGATAGGAGTCATGCTCTACTTTCATAATAGGCAGCATCATCCCGATACGGCTGTTGGTGACAAAATTTTGATCCAGGTCATACAAAGGCATATCATCTTCAAGCAGTGTCGCCTGGCGTGCCTGGGACCATTTTTGGATGATATCCGGTGCAATTTGTGCTACATCATGCGTAGGTAACCAGCCGGATGTATAGTTGGTTATGACATAAACCCACTCTTTGGTTTTTGAGTAGTGGGAGATAAGGACCGGTTCATTGGATGTGGTAACAGAGTTTTGATTATAGTCAAACGGGTAGCCCTCACCCGCATCGGCAAAATCCTTAAATACCGGTTTATAGCTTGGGAAGTTTCGAATACTGCTTGTTCTGATAACAATCCCAGGCTTAGAGACCTTCCCGTACTCATCAAAGTTGGCCTCCAACAGCATCAGCTTAAACCAGCCGTCATCAATAGGACGCTTATTCTCTTTAAAGCTGTTTTGCGGCGTATAGCTGGACCATGGCCATTTGATCTGCTCTACTTTATAAGGCGGCTCTTTCAGGCTCCAGGGGATAAAGTAACGCTGGTCAAAATCATCCCGAATCTCCTGTTCGGTCAAGAACTCTCCGGGAACCTTTTTCTCTTCCTGCTGGATATAATCTAAAGGGTTTTGGGAAAAGTTACGTACATCAGCGACATCGGTAAAGCGTTTTTGGGAACAGCCGGTCATGAGGAGTGCGGCTGTAAGGGCTAGGCTAAAAAGGGAGCTTGTTTTAATCATAGAATCTCTCTTACACAAAATAGTTGGAATCATAAAGCATGAATTATGCCATAACTCTTTGGAAGAGGGAAAAATTTCAAAATTCTATGTCATATTAAATAATATATGTAGAAATATTTTAATCAGCCGCTCCGAACTTGGCCACTACTCTCCCGATAATCTCGATTTGGGAAGGTTCTGCCGATTCTGTCAGATACTCTTTGTTGTCCGATATGATATCGATTTTACCGTCAATACGTCTTTGCAGACGTTTAACAAAAAGTCCGTGCTCCGTATGGATGGTAAAGATCCCGCCGCGGCTCACATCATTCATCGAACGGTTGATAAAGATGATGTCGTCATAAGAGAAGGTCGGTTCCATCGAGTCTCCGCTTACTTTGATCGCTTCTATATGCGGCAGAGCTTTCTCACCGCCTAACTGTATCAGGAAATGGGGATCGATATCGATATCTTCACACATCTCTACTTCATCATTAAAGGCTCCGCCTCCGGCAGAAGCGCTGATATCACTGTAGTAACGCACCTTATAGTATTTGTCGGTCGCTTCGATCAGACTCTCCGGAGCCTGGCCGTAAAGTAACCAGTTGATCGATATAGAGCGCTTGGCACAAAAGTCCAGGAGTTCATTAAAAGGAATCTTATCCCGCTTCTTCATCGTGGCAAAGTTCATCTGTGTAATATCCAGCAGTTTCGCGACATCTTTATCAAAAATCTTCTGGTTGGGAAAATCCGCCGAGATGATATCTTTGATATGCTCTACAATCTCTGAAAACGTTTTCATGATATTTCCTTTTGAAATGATGTTTGAAAATTATATGACATTTTGACATATATGTCAAATTAATTTGAAATAATTTTATAATTTTCCCATATAAAATGCAAAGGACAGAAGATGTTGATAAATTATTTTGAAAAATTAGAGACTTTTTTTGACAAAATCGGGGAGAAGCTTTTTTAAATATCTCTATCTACTGCCCAAAGGCAGTAAATCAGAATTTATATTTGAAGTTTGTATAGATATAACGTCCCGGCTCATTAAGAAGCATAACTTCGCTGGAAGTACCGTCGCTTAGGAGCGTCAGGTCCGCATAAGTGTTTGATACTGCATAAGTTTTATCCATGACATTATCTACACCTGCCGTAATCTCATACTTTTTTGCAAACGTTTTTTGAGCTTTCAGATTGATGATGCCGTAGCCCGGTAGTTTTTGCTCACCGTTATCGCTGTCATAATCTTCCCATGCTGTTGCAGCTACCAGTTCCGCCTTGGCATACATCGACTTGCTTGGTTCGTATATAAGCGCGATATTGGCCTTTAACGGCACGATATCGGCGAGATCTTTATCTGTTTGTGCTGTTATTGTCGTCGTTGACGTAATCATATTGACATTGGTACTTGTCATTGCTTCAGATTTTTTCCCCTTTTGATACGCTGCTCCGAAGTCTAAAGAGAGTGTTGTTCCAAGGTCATAATTTCCTTTGAGCTCAAGACCATAAATGGCAGCGTCAATATTTTCAAATGAGTTGTAAGCCAAGGTCTTAGGTGTTCCCATGACATTCATGGTCATGGTGTTACCTTGGTTAAAGTAGATATAGTTGTCAAGTTTGCTGTAGAACAGCTTCACTTTTACCATAGCGTCTGTATATTTTTTTTCGATACCCAGGTCCAGTTCACTGTTGGTTACTTGATCCAGTGTCGGTGTACCTGACATAACGTTCATAGAACTGGTAAAATAAAGCTCTCTTGCATCAGGAACACGTGATGCCTGTCCCAGGCCGATGAAGTATTTGGTCTTTTTATCGGTTTCATAGGAGGCAAAGATATTGGTATCCACAGATGAAAAATCTCTCTTTGCATACGTCGTGTCCGCAGTAGTGATCGTCGTATCATTGATTCTTGCATCCATTTTGAGTGTAACGTTATCCATCTTGCGCTTATATTTTAAAAAGAGTGCACTGTTGGCCGTATCAACATCATTGATAGATGTTCTGCCGGTAATGCCTGCTTTTGATCCGTACCCTATATAACTTCCGTCCCAGTTTCTTGTGCTGAAATCTAATCCGGTAACCAATAAAGCTTTGTTTAGCTTGGTCTCATTGATGATCTTTACACCCGTCGTATCTGTAGTGAGCTGGCTGATTGTCTCATTGGCAGAATCTTCAACACTGTCTGTGTTGTTGGAATCTGACAAAAGTCTGTATTTAGTGCTCATAGGGTGTTCTACCTGAGAGTTATACGCTTTTAACTGAAGTTTTTTGGATAAAGATCCCAGGTCATTAAACGTATATTTGAAATTAATGATATCACTATCATCATAAAGAGCGTCCATCTTGCTATTCGGATAAAGAATATTATCGCTGCGGTTGAGCGTGTAGCTTAGCTCCATATCCTGGTTTTTAGTGAGCTGTAAAAAAGTCTTAGCCATAAAGGTCTGTTTTTCAAAAGCCTTCATCTCTTTATAGCGGTCTTGAAACTCCGGATTCATACCATCCATTGTTACAGTGTTAGCGATCTCCAGCTGTTCTGCCAACGTATTGCCATTGCCATCTTTGTATTGATCACCCTCCTCTGTCGAAGCTGTGATCAACAGTTTGGCTTTATCGCCTGCCGCAGAGAGTGTGGCTCCTATTTTCTGGTAACCGAAGCTTCCTGCATTAAGGTAAAGATCGCCATGAAAACCTTTTTTGGGTTCTTTGGTCTCAACCTTCACTACACCGCTTAAAGATCCGAAGTTTTCGACATCAAAAGGCCCTTCAACAACTTCTACACGGTTGATATTGGAGGTTAGGATATGCGAACTGGCCGGATCCATACGATTGGGACAAGCACCGTAGATCTTCGCATCATCAATAGTAACGTTGATATTATCCCGTTTTTGACCGCGCAGCACAATGTCATTCGCGATGCCGCTACGACGGATCATGTTGATACTTGGGACCTGCTTGTGGAGCGTCTCAGCCAGATCGGCAGACTTAACTTCTCTTGTATCGATGTCATTGATAACAGCACTCGTTTGCGCTGATACTTCGATACTTTCCAGTACAACAGGTTCAGCTCCCCAAAGCATGGAAGCTGTAACCAAAGATAAAGCTATGGTCTCTTTCAAAGTAAACTCCTTCAGGTTAACGTTATAAAGATAGTAGCGAAGGAGTGTTAATTAAGTGTTAATTTTAAGGAAAGTTAAATCAGTCGGGCCTGATTGGGGTTTTCGACTTTGCGCTTTTTCTCATCATGCACCCAGTTACGCAGCAGTACATCGATGATATAGGAGCCGCTTTTACCGAAATGTTCACGGGCATAGTTCTTGGCCTCTTTCCATAAAAAGATGTCGCAATAAAGAGAGCGTCTCACTTTGGTCGACATCTTAAGATGCGTATTTTTGATGGTCACATGTTTGTTGGTAGAGTGCAGCCACTCCTCCAGCAACTTGGATACAACAACAGAAACAGATTCATTATGGTTTCTCATAGCAAGAAGCTTGGCCTCTTCCCACAGAGCCTGGTCGACATTGATTGTTTGAGTTTTTACGCGCTTCATAATTGTCTATGCAATATTTTGCATACCTTAAGGCGCTTTGAAATAAGACCTTAAGGCATACGGTATATTACTTGCCCTCTTCCTCTTCTTGAATTTTATCTTGCATACGCGACCGGTTGTAGCCGCCAAAAATTGCTATCATAAACAGAACAAAACCGATCAGCATGATAGTGTCAACTACGGGATTCACATAAGCTCCTGAAACCCGTCAAAGTTTTGCTTGATCCCTTCGTATAAAACGATCGAAGCCGCTATGGAGAGGTTAAGGCTTCTTCCCTCTTTTGTCATCGGTATGGTAACACAAAGGGCCTCATTGTTATCTATCAGTGATTCGGGCAATCCCTTGGTCTCGCTGCCGAAGATCAGGTAATCACCCGGCGAATAGCTCGCTTCAAAATAGGGTCGCTCTTTTTTGGTCGTAGCGAAATAGAAGTTCCCTTTACCGGCATTTGCGGCTTCAAAACTCTCCCAATCTTCCCACACGGTAGGATTGAGCTTTTGCCAATAGTCCAAACCGGCTCTTCGCACGGCTTTTTCGTCGATATCAAACCCCAACGGCTTAATGAGATGAAGCTTCGCACCGGTATTGACACAGACACGCCCAATAGCGCCGGTATTGTTGGGTATTTGGGGCTCATAAAAGACGATATTAAACATCTAAAGAATGACCGTCTTGTTGGCATAGACAAAGATGCGGTCTTCCAAAACCAGCTTTAAAGCCTGTGAAAGCACGATCTTCTCGACATCCCGCCCTGCTCTTTGCATATCTTTCCAGCTGTAGCTGTGATCGACATCAATGGTACTTTGTGTGATGATCGGCCCTTCGTCAAGATTGTTGTTGACATAGTGGGCTGTCGCACCGATGATCTTGACACCGCGTTCAAAAGCCTGCTTGTAAGGGTTTGCCCCGATAAAAGCGGGAAGGAAAGAGTGGTGAATGTTAAGGATCTTATTTTCATAGCGTTCGACAAAATCCGGGGTCAATATACGCATATATTTTGCCAGTACGATATAGTCGATATTTTTATAGGTATCAAGCACCTTGACTATCTCCGCCTCATGCTCGGCACGGTTGAGATCCTCATGGGAAACCGTATGATACGGTATATCAAACTTTTCAACCAGGGAGCGCAGGTCATCATAGTTGGATACCACGGCCAGGATATTGGCATTGAGTTCGCCGGCTTCGTAGCGTATCAGAATATCGCCCAGACAGTGCGACTCTTTGGTCGCCATCAGAATAATATTTTTCTTTGTAGGGTTGGTTACACGGACATTCGCATCTGTACCCAGAAGCTGCTGCAGCTCATTTTGCAAAGTGACTTCATCAATGCTGCCGGAAACGACACTGCGCATAAAAAATTTGCTGTTCTCTTTATCAACATATTCGCTGTTTGAGATCATATTGAGATCATGTTCAAAAAGGATCTTAGAGACTTTGTAGACCAGTCCTTTTTCATCACGGGAGTCAATTAGGATATGGTGTGTTTTCATCGTTACAGTTTCTTTGTATCAATTTTTTGATCGATTTGGGCAAGAAGATGCTCCAAAAAGTTAAGTGTCAGGTCGATTTTTGCTTCGAGGTTTTTATTGTTAGGCGATTGAAAACCTTCGAACAGTACAAGAATGCGCTCTCTGAGATCATACAGGAAGCGGTCTTCTATGATATCGCTGTGCATCTCCTCTTCTGCGGGAGTTTCAAACCGGGGACCCTCATCTTCACTTTCAGAAACTTCTATCTTTTTACTCTCTTTAATGCTAAAAGGGTGCTTACTCTTGGCCTCGCCTGCTTCAGAAGGGATATCCTGAGTGCTTTGAATCTCGGTTATCGTTGATAAAATAGCGTCTTTTAAGTTCATAGCTGTACTAGCCACCTTTCAAATTCCAAAAATTCCACATCGCTGTCCATAGAGACAAAAAACTCTTTCATCTGCTCGTTAACGCCCAAAAAGCGTTTACGAATCCCGGAAAGTCGGCGTATAGCAATTTTTGCTTCGCTGTTTTGGGGATCATCTTTCAAGATGTTTTTATAGATCTCCAAAGCCTCATCTTTGAGGCCCTGAAGTTCATAGATGCTGGCGAGTGTTAGCGTTTGCATTCTGCAGCGTAGTTGGCGATGATTGTTCCCATCTCGGATGTAGAACAGATCTCTACCGCATCAAAAGCGGAGATGTCTCCGGTACGGTATCCCTCTTTTAATGCACGCTCTATAGCTGCATCGATACGATCCGCTGCTTTGGTCTGGCCAAGTTCGTAGCGGAGCATCATCGCAGCACTGGCGATCGTTGCGATCGGGTTGGCGATACCCTGCCCCGCGATGTCCGGTGCCGAACCGTGGATCGGTTCGTACAGACCGTGATCCGCTCCCGTAGAAGCTGAAGGCAGCAGGCCGATAGAACCTGAAAGCATACTCGCTTCATCTGAAAGGATATCACCGAAGATGTTGCCTGTCAGCATGACGTCAAACTGTTTGGGATCACGAATCAGCTGCATCGCCGCATTGTCGACATACATATGGGAAAGTTCGATCTCTGGGAACTCCGTCTCGACGATACGTGTTACGGTCTCTCTCCAAAGCTGGGAAACGTCAAGAACGTTTGCTTTATCGATAGAGCAGATACGGCGGTTTCGTTTCATAGCGATCTCACATGCGACGCGCGCGATACGCTCGATCTCAGGTACCGTATAGACCATTGTGTTAAAACCTTTGAAGTCGTCACGCCCTTTTGGTTCCCCGAAGTAGATACAACCGATAAGCTCGCGTACTACCATAATATCGACCCCCTTGATCACCTCAGGCTTCAGGCTGCTTGCGTTGACCAGTTCATCATACACCTTTGCCGGGCGCAGGTTGGCAAAGACACCCAGCTCTTTTCTGAAACGAAGCAAACCGGACTCCGGACGCTTCTCGCGTGGAAGGTTGTCCCACTTTTCTCCGCCGATAGCACCGAACAAAATCGCATCACTTACTTTGGAGCCGTCGATTGTCTCCTGTGGCAACGGGTCGCCGGTAACATCATACGCGACACCGCCCATAAGATACTCTTTATAGCTTAGAGTAAAATCTTCATTGGCAGCTACAGCATCAAGTACTTTTACGGCTTCGTCAACGATCTCGGGACCGATACCGTCGCCTTTAATTATTGCAATCTTATAATCTTTCATCTATTTACTTTCCTCGATCTCTTTGTCTGCATATGCCATAAGGCCGCCTGCAGCGATAAGTTCCTGCATAAAAGGCGGAATCGGCGTAAAGTTGTATGTTTTGTTTTGTGTCTTGTTGACGATCGTACCCGCATCAAGATCGATACCG
>JBFEYF010000052.1:0-11033 GCA_041562295.1 Sulfurimonadaceae bacterium | reverse complement strand
GCGGAGCAGGAAGTGCTCCATTTAAAGCTTAAAAAGATGGCTTCGACACCGGCTGGCAAAGCTTCAGGAAAGACTTCTGCAGCTTCTGTGCAGGCGAGTGAACTGGATATCGATCCTGAAGAGATCCAAGAACAGTTTGACGAGATCAGCCGTAATATCAGTGAAATGAAAAAGTTCACTACAGATAACCATTTAAAATTTAATGTAGATTTTAGAACTTCATGGGATGGAATGCGTTATAAAATGGCAGACGGGTCTAAACATTATAACAAAGGTTTGTTGACCAATCGTCTTTGGATCGATATGAAATATCTTGCTACATCGAATGTTAGTTTTACAGGACAGCTTGCTTATAATAAACATTACGGTACAAGGCGTGGTACAGGTAACTTTGCTGCTTTTGACGATTTTGACTGGATTGTTAATGAAAATTATTCAGATGACAGAGTAAGAGTTAAAAAGGCTTATTGGTTTTATAGAAATGATACTTTTATAGGTACAAATATTCCTTGGACATTTAGCTTAGGCCGTCGACCTTCGACTAATGGACATTTAATCAACCTACGTGATGACGATCCTGCCTCTTCCCCTATGGGACACTCTATCAATGTCGAGTTTGACGGAGGTAGTTCCAAGTTTGATATCTCCCAGTTGACCGGTATCAGTGGTATGTATTTGAAATTTTGCTTTGGCCGGGGTATGACCAATGCACAGGAAAAGTTTTCATCTACACCATATGCACAGAACCTAAATGATCTTGATCAAATAGACCTTGCTGGACTTATATTTTCACTTTACAATAATGGACAATATTCTTTAACTACACAAACCTATAATGCGTGGAATTTGATTGACCTTAATGCTACTTACCAGGATTTTGAAACAGTTGGGAATCTGTCAAGTTTCACTATCAATTTTATGGCAGAAGGTATTGGTGAAAATTGGGGGAGTTTTTTTGATGATACGACATTTTTTGTTAGTTATGCCACCTCTTACAGCCAGCCTGATATATCTATGTTCGGTTCGTCAGAACGTCAGATGGGATATTCGTTCTGGACAGGTTTTCAATTTCCGACGATGTCCGATCGAGGTAAATTTGGTATTGAGTATAACGAAGGAAGTGAATATTGGCGTTCTATTACTTATGCTGAAGATACGGCAATTGGTTCAAAGATTGCTGCAAGAGGTAAAGCGTATGAAGTTTATTGGACTGAGCCTTTTGCCAATAATTCTATGAGTTGGCAGATTCGCTATACTTATATCGATTATTATTACACAGGAAGTAATGGCTTTTTCGGTAATGTGACAGCAACCCCTAATACAATGGATCAAGTTATTGCCGGCGGCATGGGTGCGCAGGTAGTGGACAAAGCAGAGGATCTGCGTCTTTATCTGCGTTACCGCTACTAAAAGTTGAGGGGCAAGGCTTAGGCCTGTAGCTCCTGCAGCTTCTTTTTGACTTCATCTACATGCACAATTTCATACGGTTCCCCGTTTTTCTTACGTTTTTGACGCACTTTGACATTTTCCCATCCGGCTGCAATTTCGCCTTGAGGGTTGATGAGGTAGGTAGATCGGACGATACCCATATATTCACGTCCGTAATTTTTCTTCATCTGCCAAACGCCGTAAGCCTGCATCATCTCCGTCGTACTGTCACTTAAAAGGGTGATCTCGAGGTTCTGCTTGGCTATAAAGTTTTGATGAGCTTTGATGCTGTCAGCACTGACGCCCAAAATGATAGCATCCATATCCTCAAATTCAGGCAGGGAGTGTGTAAAGTCACACGCCTGAGTCGTACATCCCGGTGTATTGTCTTTGGGATAAAAGTAAAGAACCACCCACTTACCTACAAGGTCTCTGAGGCAGATCTCCACATCGTCCTGGTTGGGCAGGCAGAAGTGGGGGGCTTGTTGACCGATTTGAAGCATAATCTATCCTTTGGTGCTTGGTTTTGCGTAATTATACAAAAAAGCGACATAAGATCTCGATTTTAGGGGCATTTAACATTTTTGTATTAAAATAAGTTATATTCGCATTATTAAGGATACTTCATGCGCTTTTTCCTGATCTTCCTCTTTGGTTTTAATCTCCTTGTGGCTCAAAACAGTATCGTAAAGATCGGGGTCTTAGCCAAAAGGGGTGCGGCGGTAACCTACAAAAAATGGGACCATACGGCTCACTACCTCTCCCAAAAGATCCCGGGAAAAAAGTTTCAGATCGTTCCCATAGATTTCAAAGATATCTTTAACTATGTCAAAGAGAAAAAAGTGGACTTTATTCTGGCCAATTCAGGCTTTTATGTAGAACTTGAATATAAGTACGGGGCACAGCGTATTACAACGCTGATCAACAAACATATATCAGGCCTGACCCAAAAGGAGTTTGGCGGCGTGATCCTGACCCATCGGGATAACAGTAAACGATTCAACCGTATAGAGGATCTGGAAGGTGTCACGTTTGCCGCGGTCAATGAAAAATCACTGGGCGGATGGCAGATGGCCTGGCGCGAACTGGTAGAGCACGGCATCGAAAGGGAGGATTTAAAAAAGCTTGTTTTCAAAGGTACCCATGATAACGTCGTCTATGCGGTCTTAAATAAAGAGGTGGATGCCGGTACGGTCAGAACAGATACCCTGGAGCGTATGGCATTGGAGTCGAAGATCGATCTGGGACAGTTTCATATCATCGATCGCAGACACTATGAGGATTTTCCGTTTATGATCTCGACGAAACTCTATCCCGAGTGGCCGCTTGCCAAGCTCAAGCATACGTCGGATGAACTTTCCAAGGCTGTCGCGGTTGCACTGATGCAGATGCGCTCAGAGAGCAAAGCCGCATTGACCGCTCACATTGAGGGGTGGGGGACACCCCTAAGCTACCAGCCTGTGCATGACTGTTTTAAGATCTTGCAGATCCCTCCCTACTTTCATAAGATAGAGTTTTGGGAAGTGGTGCAAAAGTATTGGCACTGGATACTCTTTTATATGATTCTGGCTATCGGGGGAATCAGCATGTTCATCTATCAGCTGCGTTTGACCAACCATCTCAAAGCGACTCAAAACGAACTGGTGCAAACGGAGAAGATGGCGGCTTTGGGACGGCTTGTCGCGGGTATTTCCCATGAGATCAATACCCCAATCGGTATCGGGGTGACGGCCGCCTCGCATCTGAAAAAAGAGACGGAGCAGTTTAACCGCAACTATAAAGAGGATAATATCACCAAAAGCAGCTTTGAAGCCTTTATCGATACCTCTTTGCAAAGCAGCGAGATGATCTTGCATAATCTTGACCGTGCGGCACAGCTGATTAAAAGTTTCAAGCAGATTTCGGTGGATCAGTCCAGTGACGAGGTCAGAGAGTTTAATATTAAAGAGTACCTTGAGAGTGTTGTCACGAGCTTGAAGCCGACACTGAAAAAAACATCGCACTCAATCGACATCCACTGTAATGAGACGATCACAATCGAATCCAATCCGGGAGTCTTTTACCAGATCTTTTCCAATCTCATTATGAATTCACTGATTCACGGTTTTGAAGATATTGAAAAAGGGCATATACTGATCGAGGTCAAAGCCTCTCCGGATGCATTGACGATCATCTATCAGGATGACGGTAACGGGTTAAGCAAAGAGAACCTGGCCAAACTTTTTGATCCTTTTTATACGACCAAGCGGGGGAGCGGAGGCAGCGGATTGGGTACTCATATCGTCTATAACCTGGTTACGCAAAAACTTCACGGTACTATCGCCGCTGATTCCGAGGTCGGAAAAGGGCTGACCTACATACTGCACTTTAAAGGGGTCAAATATGTTTAAAGACGGGAAACTCTCATTCAAAGATGAGGAGGTCCAAGAAGGGGCATCGTCAAAAGAGCGTCTGTGGAATGTCCTGATCGTGGATGATGAACCGGGAGTCCATGAAGTGACCCAACTGGCTTTGGCCGGGTTTGAATTTGAACATAAAAAATGCCGTTTTATCAGTGCCTACTCGGCCAAGGAAGCCAAGCAGATCATGCAACAAAAGAGTAATATCGCTTTGGCCCTGATCGATGTAGTTATGGAGACAGACGATGCCGGGTTGGAGCTGGTAAACTATATACGCAACGATTTGAAAAACCAGTTGATGCGTGTCATACTGCGTACCGGACAACCGGGCCAGGCACCCGAAGAGCGTGTCATCCACGACTATGATATTAATGACTACAAGGCCAAAAGCGAGCTGACAACCCAAAAGCTCTATACTGCGGTGTTGACAAGTCTGAGAACTTACAGGGATATGATCGCTTTGGAAAAAAACCGTCAGGGGCTGAAAAAAGTGATCGACTCGACATCGACGATCGAAAAGATGACTTCCCTGGAGCTGTTTCTTTCAGCGGTATTGGAGCAACTTATCGCGCTGTTACATTTGAGCAGTTACGAATCTGATGAGGATGTCGCCTCCTTTATTGCGGCGATCGACGGAGAGAGGTGTCTGCATATCGCGGGATCGGGACGCTATAAAAATATGAAAAAAGATGCTTTTTTTGAAGCCGCCAATGCCCATATACGCCCTTTGGTCATGGAAGCTATTGAGCAAGAGGGCGAGATCCACAGGGAGGGCCACTTTATACGGTTTCGTCCCACCGTCCTTGATTACAGCGGTTTTGTACTCTATATCGAAGCTGAGAATTATGTCGATGAGATGGGTAAAGATCTGATCCGCCTCTTTTTGGATAAAGCCACGGCCGCCTATGAGAATGCGACACTGACCAATGAACTGGATGAGTCCCAGCGTGAGATTATCTTTACCATCAGTGAGATAGCGGAGCAGCGCTCCCATGAAACGGGCAAGCATGTCAAACGTGTGGCGCTTTACAGTAAGCTTTTGGCTAAGGCCTACGGTCTTTCAGATAACGACGTCGATATCATCTATGCCGCTTCTCCGATGCATGATGTAGGAAAGATCGCTATTCCCGACGAGATCTTAAAAAAACCGGGAAGGCTTACCGATGATGAGATGGAACATATGCAAAAGCATGCCGATATCGGTCATGAGATGCTGCGTACCTCCAAAAGGGATATTTTAAAGATGTCCGCGATCATTGCCAAAGAGCATCACGAAAAGTATGACGGCAGCGGTTATCCCCAGGGGCTTAAAGGAGAGCAGATCCATATCTTCGCACGTATTGTCGCACTGGCCGATGTCTTTGACGCATTGGGTACGCGTCGTGTCTATAAGGATCAGTGGGATGTTGAAAAGATTCTTGAGTTTATCAAAGAGGAACGGGGCAAGCATTTTGATCCCAAGCTGGTAGATCTCTTTTTTGAAAATATCGATGCTATCTTAGAGATACGTCATACCTATCAGGACTGATAGTGATCTTCGTCGCTGATAGGTACTGAAGGAAAGATCTCTTTAAATGTTTTGGCGCTGATACCGTCGGTAAAGCCGAGCGGATGCATCTTTGAATCATAATAGGGGGTTGTCCCCAGTCCGCAGGAGGGGGATTTTGATTTGAGAATGATCCTGTCGATATCCGACACTTCTTTATAAAAACGGAGCGTTTCATCCAGCAGAAGCCGGGTTACATCCGCATTGTCGTTTTCACGTATGACTTTGATGGTACGGTTTTGTTCGATGAGGTTGATGCGGGGACGCGGCGTACCGAAAAGCGGGGCTTCGGGACAAAAAGGGATCACCTCTTTGTCTTCAAGCCATTTTTTAAGCACTCTATCCTCTTTTGTCTGCCCGTCGTAGCGGCAGTAATGCCCTAAAAGACAGGCACTGACGATGACACGTTTGGGGGCCGCCATCTTCAGTTAGCAGATGATGACCGATTTGATCTCTGTCATCTCTTCGATGGCAAAACGCGGCCCTTCGCGCCCGACACCGGAGAGTTTGACACCGCCGTAGGGCTGGATGTCAAAACGCAGCGTCGGCATATCGTTGATGACGACACCGCCGGCATCCAACTCTTCGATCGCCTCTTTGGCCAGGGTCAGATTGTTGGTAAAGATCGAAAACTGCAGACCGTAGGGAGAGTTGTTCATGCGGGGCAGGGCATCATGAAAACCGTCCACTTTAACAAGGCTGACGATCGGTGCGAAGACCTCTTCACAGACGATCTTCATCTCATCGGTGACATCGGTCATGACGACCGGGTGGAACATCGTACCGTTGACTTTAAGCTCTGTCGCGATCTTGGCACCCTCTTCAACGGCACTGTTGACCCATGATGTGGCGCGCTCTACCGCCTCTTCGTTGATCAGCGGCCCCATAAAAGTGTTCTCATCATAAGGGGAACCGACGATAAGTGATGAGGTCTCTTCAGCCATCGCCTTGGCAAAATCATCATAGATTGCTGCATCTACATAGATGCGCTGCAGCGAGATACAGACCTGGCCCGAGTTGACAAAAGCGCCCAGTGCACAGCGGTTGGCCGCATAGGCGATGTCCGCATCTTTATCGATATAGGTTGCGGCATTACCGCCCAGTTCCAGACCGATCTTTTTGATCCCGGCACTGCGGGTGATGATATCGCCGACAGGCACAGACCCCGTAAAACTGATAACGCGTGGTATATCACTCGATACCAGGGTAGAACCGACCTCTACATCACCGTAAACCAACGAAAGGGCATCTTTGATGGCATAATCGCTCTCTATAAAAAGTTTACAGAATTTATAGGCGGTCAGCGGGGCTTCGGGTGTCGGTTTGAGTACGACGGCGTTACCCGACACCAGTGCCGGGGCCAGTTTATGGGCTACGAGGTTGAGCGGGAAGTTAAAAGGGGTGATCGCCGCTACGACACCGACCGGAACCCGTTTAAAGTAGGCCATCGTAGCTTTACCGCTGTGCATCGCATCGGTATTGATCGTCTCGCCGTGCATGGTTCGCATCGTCTCGGCAGAGAGTGTGACGGTCTCGATACAGCGTTCGACTTCGACGCGGGCCAGGGCGATCGGTTTACCGACTTCATCGGTGATCGTCTTGGCTATATCCTCTTTATGCTCAGCCAGTTTTTGGGCCACATCCAGTAGCCAGCTGCAGCGCTGTGCCAGCGTCGTTTTTTTGGCATGTTTTGCCGCTTCCTGGGCAATTTTGAGGGCCTTCTCGGTATCCTCTTTTGTACACATCGGATATCTTGATACGACACTTCCGTCAAAAGGGGAGTGTCGTTCGGCCAGATCCTGGCGTGACTCTTGAGTCGATCCAAAAAAGATTTTCGCTTCCATAATACTCCCTTGTGCTATAATTTTGCCATTATAGCCAAGAGTAGAAATGATTGAAGTTAACCAAGATGAAATTGTAGAATTTATCCACTATAAGCCTTTCGATGATAGTCGGGATGAACTTTTAGAAACACTTTATGCGCTGCTAGCATTCATTCACAAAGAGCCTTTTTGTATCAATTATGAACTCTTTATAGAAAAAGACGGTTCTTTGATGACTGTAGGAAGATGGCGCGACAGACGCGCCTATAATCTGCATGAGAATATGCAATATATGTCTGATTTTTATAGGACAAAAATGCCTGTATTCTGTAAAGAGTATGAAAAAAAGGAGAGTCGGGTAGTGGTAGGCCCTTTGAGTGCGCTCTCTTTGATGAACGAAAAATAGGCTCACCCCAAGGGGTGGGCAAGGAGTTCGATTATGCGGTTACTTCGCTGACTTTTGACAAGGTGATCAGCTGTGCATACCAATCTTCGTTAGCAAATTCGGGATCATCCAGAAGCTGGATCTCCAGTGAATCGTCCAGGACTTCGATGTATTCGATGGCCTCTTCCGGAATATCAAGTACTGTTGTACAGTATTCAAATTCCATTCCGTCAACATGAAAGTCCTGCCAGTTCCAGCCGCCTTCAAGCATGGTCATCACAAAGTAGGTAGGCATATTCTCTATCCTTAAACTATAAGCTATTTTTATATCGTATGATAAAAATTTCGCGAAATTATAATCTATAAATATTAAATAAAACATAATTGACGCAAAATATAACAAAACCGATAGAGATCCGGATGAGAAATTTACCTTATATTAAATGAAAATAGGTCAGAATATTCCCTATTAAGGATAACTGATGAAAAAACGTCTGCTGACCCATCTTTTGGCTTCACTTGTGACTTCGGCCTTTGTCGTCTTTCTTTATTACCATATACCGGAAAGTCTGCAGTCCCTGGATAACCGTCTGAGGGACTTTATGTTCAACTACCGGGGCGAGATGCCGACAACCGGGAAGGTGGTTATCGCCGATATCGATGAGAAGTCGTTGAAAAAACTGGGCCAATGGCCGTGGAACCGTAAGGATATCGCCCAGATTATCTATAACCTTGCAGTAGCGGAAGCAGCCGTAGTGGGGCTGGATATCGTCTTTGCCGAAGAGGACCGCCAGTCGGACAGTTATATCATCAACGAACGTAAATGGCAGGTCAAAAACCTTGATGAACCTGAAGATTATGATGCGATTTTGGGGTATATCGTAGCTAATACCCCTACGGTCACGGGTTATGTCTTTAATATGACCCAAAAGACCCCTGAGGTGACAGACCGCCCGATGATCAAGGCCAATATCCAGTTTCAGGCGGACAAAAAAGATAATATCATCGAACCCAAGGGGATCCTGCTGAATGTCCCCAAGATCCAGGATGAGGCCTACTCCGCAGGTTTTTTCAATAACCTTTCGGACAGTGACGGTATCATCAGACGGGTCCCGATCTTGATGAAAGAGGAGGGATTTTACTACACCTCACTCGCTTTTGAGATGTACAGGAACCTTGTTGAGGCGGGCACGGTGCGCTTTGTTTATGACGGGGAACTTTTTGCCGGGGTCGAGGTTAAGGGCAAATATATACCGACCGACAGCAGCGGACGATTCTTTGTCAATTTCCGGGGTCCAGCCAAGACCTTTGAATATATCTCCGTCTCAGACATCTATGAGGGGAACTTCGATCCGAACCTTATTAAGGGCAAAGCGGTCCTGATCGGTACATCGGCAATCGGACTTTTGGATATCCGTACGATGCCGTTTGATACGGCCTATCCGGGAGTCGAGGTACATGCCAACGTCATCGATAATATGCTGGCTGGCGATTTTATCTCGATTACTGCAAGCAGCATGGGTATTAGTATGCTGCTTATTATCAGTGTGATCTTTTTTGTCGGAATCATCACAGCGTTTGTCCCTGCAACCTGGGCTTTTGGCATGATAGCCTTGATCGCATACGGACTTTTTGAGTTTCTTTTTTATATGCATTTTTCCAAACAGATGATTATAAATATTTTATTTCCTTTCATAGCTTTGGTATCGATTACTGTTGTCGCACAACTGCTGAGCTATCTTTTTGAAAATAAAAATAAAAGATTGATCAAAGCAAAATTTGCTCAAAAAGTTTCTCCTGATGTTGTTGATGAGCTGATGAAAGATCCAGACAGTGTGAATTTCGCGGGTATGGATAAAGAGGTGACCGTATTCTTCTCAGATGTCCGTTCCTTTACAAGCATTTCAGAAAAGCTTGGCTCTGCTGAACGTCTGATTGAGCTTATGAACGATTATATGACGCCTATGGTAGATATTATTATTGAAGAAAAAGGTACGATTGACAAATTTATCGGGGATGCGATCATGGCCTACTGGAACGCACCCAAGGATCTGCCGGGTCATCAGGATGCTGCCGTCAGAGCTTCACTGAGACAACTTCAAGCACGAGATGCACTCAATGAAGAGATAAAGCCTAAGTATGGCGTAGAGATCGAGTTTGGTATCGGTCTTAATACCGGTGTAGCGGTTGTCGGAGAGATGGGAAGCCACGGTCGATCCGATTATACACTCATTGGTGACTCGATCAATCTGGGTTCCAGATTGGAAGGACTGTGTAAGCCTTACGGAGTGACTTTGATTATTTCCGAATTTACCAAAGCCGGACTTAAAGAGGAGTATGTCATCAGAGATCTCGATCTGGTTCAGGTTAAGGGTAAGGATGAGCCGGTACAGATTTTTGAGGTGATTGATTTTGGTCAGCCTACTGGAGAACTCAAAGCGGAACTGGAGTCTTACGATCAAGCTTTGCATCTGTATCGAAGTTCCCAGTTTAAAGAAGCCCTTGAAGCGTTTAAAAAACTTAATGAAACGTATCCAAAAACCATGTATACACTCTATTGTGACCGTTGTGAACATTTTATAGAAAGACCCCCTGAAAATTTTGACGGGGTTTTCCGTTTTACGACCAAATAGATGCTGTACCATACGATAATTTTGGGCGGCGGTGCCGCGGGTCTGATGGCGGCAGCCCATCTGAAAGATAAAGATATATTGATCATCGATGCCAACCCGACACTGGGTAAAAAGATCGCCATCTCGGGCGGGGGACGCTGCAATATAACCAATGAGTTCGTCTCGGCGCACAACTATCTGGCGGATAAGAAGTTTATAGCCCCCGTACTGGAGCGGTTTGACCAGACAAAGGTGATGGACTATTTTCACGCCAGAGGTCTGCAGACGGTCAAAGAGAAAAACAACCAATACTTTTGCCGACACTCAGCCCAGGACCTGATCGATATTCTGCTTGAAGAGTCACGAAAAGCCCATATCCACCGGGGAGAGCAGATTTTGGGATTGGAGTTCGAGGGGCATTTTAAGGTGACGACCGACCGTGGAAACTACAGGACCCAAAACGTACTGATCGCTACAGGGGGCCCTTGCCTGCCCAAGATCGGTGCCAGTGATATCGGAGTTAAACTCGCTTCATCCTTTGGACACACATCCAGAGAGTTTGAACCGGTACTGGTGGGACTGAGTCTGCAAAAAGAGCAGTTTTGGATGAAGGAGCTTAGCGGTATCTCTTTTAAAGCGGCGATTACGGTCGGGAAGAAAAGCTTTACCGATCAGCTGCTCTTTGCCCACAAGGGTATTAGCGGGCCGGCGGTTTTATCCGCTTCACTTTATTGGCGGCGTGCTTCGGTTATCATCGACTTTTTACCCGATTACAAGCTGAAAAACCTTCTTAAAGATAGGAAAAAAGCGCTTTCATCCCAGATACCGCTGCCCAAGCGG
>JBFEYF010000051.1:0-11099 GCA_041562295.1 Sulfurimonadaceae bacterium | reverse complement strand
TATTACGTACATGAATCTAAACAGTTTATCCGAATAAAATAAAAGTTTTCTAAAGAAAAAAAGTTGATTGAGGTGAAAATGTGTGTTTGTTACGAAAGGGTTACAAAAAAGTGAGACCCGAAGGTCCCAAAAAGCATTAATTACTTAACAGCAGCCAGTGCAGCGTCGTAGTTAGGCTCTTCAGTGATCTCAGGAACGATCTCTTTGTATGTTACAGTACCGTTAGCGTCTACTGCGAAGATAGCACGACAAGTAACACCAGCAAGAGCACCGTCAGCGATTAGAACACCGTAAGCGTTTGCGAAATCTTTGTTACGGAAGTCAGAAGCAACAACTAGGTTGTCGATACCTTCAGTTGAACAAAAACGACCGGCAGCAAAAGGAAGGTCCATAGAAACGATAGTTACATCTACATCGTTAAGCTCAGCAGCTTTAGCGTTAAACTGACGAGTTTCAGTAGCACATACCGGAGTATCTAGTGAAGGAACAACAACGATAAGCTGTTTTTTACCCTGTGCACCACCAACAACTTTATCTGCAAGACCGTCAGAGTTAGTTACTGTTACTTCTGGTGCTTTATCACCTACGTTTACTTCATTACCAGCAAGATTTACTGTATTACCTTTTAACATTGTAGTTGCCATTTTGGGCTCCTGTTTTAAAATATTGATGCTGTAAGTTTACAGATATAGGATAAAAAATATCTTAATTAAATCTGCGCCTGTTCCAGTTAAAATTTATTTCATTTCAGGGGTGACTTTGGACGGATCTGCAAATCTTCTGTTGTCGTAAATTTACCCTCTCTGTAGGCTTCTATTGCCGCTCGACCTATCATGGCCGCATTATCTGAACAAAACTTTAAGGGAGCAAAATAGATCGGTATATTGTAGGATTTGGTCAGATTTTCAAAAGCTTGCCTCACATGCTGATTGGCACTGGCTCCCCCGACGATAGAAAATGCTTTAGAATGCGCATTTTTGAGATATTTTTTTGTCTTTTGCAGCAGGTGGGCCGTCGCCGCTTTTTGAAAAGAGGCCGCAATATCACACCGGTCCTGATCGCTCAAGTCGCCGATCTCTTCTACTGCCAAACGTACCGCATTTTTAAGCCCCGAATAGGAGAACTCCATACGCGGTGATTTGGCCAAAGGTACAGGAAAGTCAAACCGGTCTGGATTTCCATCTTTTGCCAGGGATTCGACTATCGGTCCGCCCGGATAACCCAGTCCCATCATCTTGGCCACTTTGTCAAAGCTCTCACCGAAACTGTCATCGCTGCTTGTCGCAATCACTTCCATCTTGTCAAACGCTTCCACTTCGATGATCTGTGTGTGCCCGCCCGATATCAAAAGTACTGTCTGGGGGAACTGTGCCTCCTCTTCTATAAAGAGTGAGTAGATATGTCCTTTAAGATGATGCACCCCGATCAAAGGCAGCTGCAGTGAAAGGGAGAGTGCCTTGGCCATGATGACCCCCTCCATCAGTGTCACCGACAATCCCGGCTCATTGGTCACCGCAACGGCTTTGAGATCGTTAAGATAGGGTTTACATGACTCCAGGATCTTCGGCAGGGCCGTAGCATGCAGTCTGGATGCCAACTCGGGAACGACGCCGCCATATTCGGAGTGTTCGATCTCCTGGGAGATCTTTTTATGAAAAAGAAGTTTTTTGCTCTCTATTTCGGTTATCGCTATGGAACTGTCGTCACAGGAGCTTTCTATGCTTAATATCACCTATTTTCCTTATATATGATCACAAACCCACTCTAATGCCCAAGGCCAAGCCCCGTAACCCGATTCGCTGTTGATATGTCCCGCATTTTCCAGTATTAAAAGCTCCGTATCCAATCTTTTGGCCAGGGCATGGGACTCTTCCAGGCTCATATAGGGGTCATTGTCCGAACAGACCAATATTTTGTGCTTGGCATGCAGATCTTTGGGATACTCGACAGGGAAAAAGCTCTTTACCGCCTCAAATTCACTCAGGTCTCTGGGTGGCGCAACCATCAAAAGCTGCTCCACTTCACCTACCAATCCCGCATTACACAGATGAAACCAAAGCGTATTGCCCATAGAGTGGGTGATCACTATCTGGGGTTGAATCGTATCAAAAGCCTCTTTGGCCTCACGCATCCAGATCTCTTTATCCGGACGCTGATTATCACTGAGCTGGGGAAAAGAGACATTGTAGCCCCGCTCTTTCAGCTCATGATAGAGCCAATCCTGCCAGTGCGGGGCATCCGAGCCCTGCCAACCGTAAAGTATCAGTACATTTTTCATCAGTCACCTCCGCAGGAACTTACACTGATCTTTTGCATTTTAATCCCGTATAAAACGGCGAACCTCATAGTCGATCTCAAAAATCTCGTCGATACTGGATGCTTTACGGTCAAAATGTTCGTAAGCGGATAAGATCTTTTTGGAGATATCCAGATAACCGCACTCTTTGGCGATAAAAGCCTCAATCGCCGCTTCATTGGCGGCATTGACAATGACCCCTTTATGAGGATTGACCAAAATATCCTCCTTGATCTCCCAGATCGGATAGCGGTCTGGCTGGATCGGACGAAACTCCAAAGCTCCCACTTCAAGCAGATCAACCGGTTCCAAAATCTGCTCTTGCATCTGTCGGTCCATAGCGTAGGCAATCGGCAGCTGCATATTGGCATGGGCAAAGTGCGCTGTCGTCGAACCGTCTTTAAAATCGATCAAGGCATGAATGAGTGAACGGGTCTCTATGATGGCATCATAAGAGCCCTCTCCAAAGAGCCAGCGGGCTTCTAAAAGCTCAAAAAGCTTGTTCATCATCGTAGCCGAATCGATCGTGATTTTCTGCCCCATTGACCAGTTGGGATGGCGCTGGGTATCGGCTAAAGTCGCCGTAGAAAGCTTCTCCAAAGGCCAGTCACGAAATGCCCCGCCGCTTGCGGTTATCACCATTCGGCTTACAGGTCGGTTTTGCAGCAGGTACCACAGACCGAAGTGTTCGCTGTCGATAGGCTGTATGCGGCTTGTATCCACAAAGCTTCCGCCGGCAACCAAAGACTCTTTATTGGCCAGGGCGATCCGTTTGCCGCAGGCAATAGCCGTCAGTGTCGGAGCCAGTCCCAAAAAACCGACCAAAGCATTAACCACCAGTTCACTCTCGGCTTTTTGGATCACCTCTAAAATCGCCTTGGCTCCGGCTGTTACATGGGGATGGTTGACTTTGGGAATATCCTCTTTGTTGGCAATGACGACATATTTGGGGTGAAACTGGGCAATCTGCTCATTCAGAAGATCGATAGAGTTTCCGGCAACCAGAACCTCTACCGGGATAAAAAAACGCTCGGCAATGATAAGCGCATTTTTACCGATGGATCCTGTCGAACCCAGTAGGATCAAACAAGACCTCTAAGTAAAACGACCAGGGCTATCGATGCGAATAAAAAACCGTCGATGCGGTCAAGGATCCCGCCATGGCCCGGCAGGATATTTCCGCTGTCTTTGACTCCGGCGCGGCGTTTGAGCAGCGATTCGAAAAGGTCACCGAACACAGAAGCGATAGCTGTCAGCAGTGAGATAATAAGAGCTTTTTCGATATCGACCAGTACAACCCCGATAAAAAAGCCCAGTACCGTGGCGATGACGACACCGCCGACAACACCCTCCATCGTCTTGTTGGGGGAGGTAGGGGAAAAAGGTGTTTTACCGATACTCTTACCGACGATAAAGGCACCGATATCTACAGATATCACGACCACAGCAAGCCAGAATACCGCTACGATATCATACTCGCTGTAAAGGCTTAAGAGGAATAAAAACCCGGCACTGGGATACATAAACGGCAAAAAGTTTTTCCAATCCCCTTTTTGGGAATAGGCTGCCACCGAGGCGAAGATAAGACCTCCGATAAAGAGCAGGTCATCCGCATAGGGGTAAAAAAGTGCCGCGATCCAGATCAAAACCGCATAAAGATAAAGCGCGTTGTTCTCTATACCGAAGAGACGGTTGGCTTCATGAAACGCCACCAGGTATAAAGCACCCATAATAAACCAGATCAGAAAAAAGTTGTTGATAATACCCAGGATCACAAAAGCGGCAATCAAAGCCGCCCCTGTAAGGATACGATCACGATATTTGTCAAATACAGCTACAAAATTCATTGTCATCCTTCAAACTTCAGCCGCTATTATACTCATTTTAAACTTTGATATCGAGAATATGCAGATTGGGTGTATCGGAATGAAGCCCGGAATGCTCTTTTTTTTCCCTCTTCTCTTCCCGTTTTTCCTGCTCCTCTTCTTGGGCATGCTCCTCCCTCTCGGGATCGATGGCATGCCCCTCTTCAGCGGGACGAACCTCAGTCACCTCTTTATCTTTATCCTTGGCAAACTCTGCCGCCATAAAGTTTTGGATATCAAACCGGTTAAGCTGATCCGTCGCTTTAGATGCTATAACGTGCATGTTCTGGTGAATGAAAACGGCATTACCGATTGCTCCGATAGCCATAAGTCACCTCCTTGCGACTTTGTTTCTTACTTACGCATCCTTTTCGATGATAATCGTCTCATACTTATAGTATAACACATTCGATCCCTCTTGCAGATGCACCTCTTTGCGTTTGGTGTAGTCTATACTATATCGTCCCGGTACATCAACACTAAAATCGACACAGAGACGGGCCGCCTTTTTGATGATCTCTTCGGGAATCTTTTGACGGTCAGAGACGATGACGACATGAGCCGACGGGCGGTCTTTGAAATGGAACCACAGATCATTGGCTTTACAGTCTGAAAGCAGCGCCTGATTCGCTTTGGCGTGTCTGCCCAAAAGGATCTTATAGTTGTCAAACCAAAAAGTCTCATAGGGCTTGGGCTTCTCTTTTTTGCTCTGCTTTTTCTGCTTGGGCAGCAGCTGTTCGATAGCCTCTTTGCTTTTGGCCCTTTCTATCAGTGCGATCAGCTGCTTGACAAAAGAGATACGGTTATCGAGGTTCTCCTCTTCGATATGCAGATGTTTCGCTTTTTGCTTCGCCTTTTTCGCTTTGGCAAAGAAGTCATCGGCGATACGGCTTGGCTGGGAAAAAGCGCGCTCCAGTATGATATCTATCGGGTTACCCTCAAAGTCATACAGATGGAGGGTCGTCTCATAGGGCTTTATCTGATAAAGATTGGCCAAGACTACCTGGGCTCTATTGTTATAGGTCTCTGCTTTCTCTTCCAGGGCCCGGGGAGTCTCTAACGACCTTCGGCTCTTTTCATACCGCTTGAGCTGTTTTTTTAGCTGTCCCAGCTTCACTTTTTTCAGTTCGTCCAAGGCTGCACTGTGGCGTTTGTTATAGACATCAAGCAGGTAACTCTTGACATCATCCAGCGGATACTCTTTAAAGGCGAAGTCGGCTTTGGGTACGGGGGCAAGCTTATTTCCCGGCCGTATTTCGCGGGATGAGTTTTTGCTGTCAATATGCCGCAACGCCTCGATGATCGTTCCCTCGGCATCCGTGATGACGGCATTGGTATACTTTCCGGTAAACTCAAAATCGATACGCCACAGCTGCTCTTTATAGGCTCCGCGGCTGACCACTTCCAAACGCATCACCTTATCCTCATTGACGATCTCTATCGAACGCACCTGCGTCCGGTTAAAACGTTTGGACAATACGGTATCAAAAGCAGCCTGGTAACTTTTACACACTGCCTCATCTTCGCGTAAATAGATAGCACTGTTGGACTTTTGCATATCGATAAAGAGATGAAAAGTACGGTCAAAAGTGAGCATCAGCAGATTATCATCGCACCGGCGGATGTGATGCAGCGTTTTAAAGGCCTGCTGATTGAGAAATGTTACAATTTGTACCAGATGGGAATAAAACATGCTTATCTTTCATAAAAATATGGCGTATTATACTATTAAGTCGGGGTTTAGTAGAAAACCTATAAAATGACTTAATATTCATTTTTAATATACGTATCAAAGGAATCCCGTGTTTAAGACGATCAAAGCAAAGTTCTTACTCAATTTGGCCGCCGCAATCTCAACTGTCGTGATGACAATTATCGTAGCTTACTTTATCTCTGTCAAGGATATCAAAGATATCATGGAGGGTGATCTAAGCTCGGTGGCCAATGCTTTGGAAAAGTCTTTAAACTATATTGCCGCTTCGGATTTTCACGGGTATAAGAAGCGTGCCTTTAAAGAGAGTATCTATCAGACCAAAATCGGCAAAAGCGGTTATGTCTACATGATCAATGCCGAGGGTACCATGGTCGTACACCCAAAAAAAGAGGGGAAAAACTATGCAGGACATGATTATATCGATCATATCCGAAACGACAAGTCGGGAGGGCTTTATGAGTACACCTCCGCAACGACCCAGCAGGATAAGATCGTCGCCTACCGCTATATTCCCTCCTGGGGACTGTGGGTCATTCCGGGTGTGAACAAAGCGGACTATTTTGATTCGATCCAAGCCAGCTTTTTTAAATATTTTACCGTCATCGGTATCATCGTTTTGATCATCCTCATAGCACTGAACTACATTACCGGTACCAGTATCCTCTCACCGATAGCGGAACTGGACAAAGTCAGTTCTGACCTTGCCCACGGCGAAGGGGATATCACCAAACGCCTGCCGATCACCAACGATGATGACGAGATCGGTGTCGCCAGCCACAATCTGAACAACTTCATCGCCAAGATTCAAAATACCGTCAATGATGCCAAAAACAGTGCCCACCAGACGATGAACTACAGCACCGAGCTTAACACATCGGCTGAGAGTCTGGCCAAGCAGTCCAAACAGACCGACACCATCGCTCAAAACACCAAAAATGCCGCCGATGAGATCACGGTCGTACTTAAAGAGAGTGTCGTAGCTGCACAGGAGTCTTTAGACAGTATCGAGGACACCAATAAGGAGCTCTCATCCGTACAGCAGATAGCCCAGACTATCGGCAGACAGGTTACCGAGACAACACAGATCAGCAGCTCTTTGGCTGACCGTTTCAGCCAGCTGAGTGAAGAGACCAAAACCGTCAACGAAGTGCTCTCCATCATCTCCGATATCGCAGATCAAACCAATCTTCTGGCTCTTAATGCCGCCATCGAAGCCGCACGTGCGGGTGAACACGGAAGAGGGTTTGCCGTCGTAGCCGACGAAGTACGTAAACTGGCCGAGCGTACCCAGAAGTCTCTGACAGAGATCAATGCCATCATCTCCGTGCTGATCCAGTCGATCTCCGACTCGACTGACCTGATGAACAGCAGTGCCGAAACGGTCAATGCGTTGGCTGACAAGAGTAGAGAGATCGAAGAGCGTATCGAAGTAGTTTCAGAAGCGATGGACAACAATATCCATGCAGGGCAAAAGAGCCTGGATGACTCCAATGATATGGCTCAAAAGACCCAGTCGATTATAGACGCCGTTATAGAGCTAAGTGAGCTCTCCAACAAAAGTAAAACCGATACAGAGACCATTATCACTGTGGCCAAAGAGCTGTTGGCTTCATCGAATCAGCTCAAAAACGAACTGAACCAGTTTAAAAGCTAATAAGACTCTCTTGAAGATCAAAGCGGGAAGGTTCCCTCCCGATAAGATTTAGCCGATATCGTCAACCTGGATCGTTGTATCGATTTTCAGTGTCACGGTAGTATCGGCGAAACTGCTTTGGTAAATATCGTACGTATGTCCGTCACTCTCTACCACGCTCTCTCCGGTTGCCGTCCAGTTACTGTTATGATCGAGCGCTATCATATCCGTCGCGTCACCTTTGATGACCAGTTCGTTATCACTGCTGGTAATATCCAGCACATCCTGGACACGCAGTGCATTCAGAGACTGTTCTCCCTCACCCATAACGACACTGGAGATATTGCTTGAAAGCTCAGCCAAATGTGAAAAGTCGATCTGAGCAGAACCTTCAAGGGTCAATTCGCCGACACCGGAGATGTCGGTTTCGATATTGAGGTTGACCGTGGCCTCAGTCATCGTTATTTCGCTGTTCCCGCTCACATCAAACGAGCTGACACTCGCGGAAATCGCACTTAATGCGTCGCTGTCAACTTCCTGTTCACTACGAAGCACCAGTTCCAGGTCTTCTCCGGAAGTGACTTCCAGTTGGTAACTGCCGTCCGTTTGCGCATCTACTTCTGCGCCGTTACTGTAGTAGAGTTTCATCCCTTCGGGGATGTTGTTGAGTGTAACCGCAGATAAGCTTTCGTTGCTGTCTGTCAGCTCGGCACTGACAAGCAGAGCATAATCATAATAGAGGGACTCATCCTCACCGTGGTGGCCTTTGAACCAGTTGCCAAACCCGTTACCGTGACCATTACCCTGATTGCCTTCTCCTCTGTGGCCCCATTCATGTCCCAGTTGTCTGCCGTTATTCTCATTGGACTCACTTCGTCCGAAAAGAGTGTTGATGATATCCCCAAAGAGACCGCCGCCGTGGTGGTGGCTGTTCTCATCTACAACACTTATGGCCTGGGCATCAACCGTCACTTCCAGTTTCGGAGCATCAATGACCCTGTTAAGAATAATGGTATCGGTAACCGTTGTCTCATTGCCTGCACGATCTTGCGCTGTCATCATCACCGTCAGTGTACCGTCGTTCCACTGCGACATATCCGCCGACACAGACCAGCTGCCGTCCGGATGGACCGTAATCGTATCAGCATCGATCGTATGTTCCACACCCGCACCGTCTACAACACGCATCGCGGTAATTTTGGCACCCGCTTCGACCGTTCCGCTGACTGTCGCCGCAGCTGCCTCGGAAGCGTCGATAATGCCGTTGCCGTTACCTTCGTCGCTCAGTGACATACTTGCCGTTGTCACCGTATCGACCGTAACGGTTACCGCATCGCTTTGGGCGCTGTTGCCCAAGCTATCTGTCACACGGATTGAAACCTCATACTCCCCGTCATCAAGCGGTTGTGTCGTAAAACTCCATGCCCCTTCATCATCTGCGGTAACACTGCCTACGGCTGTGCCTCCGATCATGACTACGACGGTGGCACCCGCTTCGGTACGGCCGGCAAACGTCGGAGTATTATCATTGGTGATCTGATCGCCGCCGGATACGCCGCTATCTGTCACAAGCTCTATTTCCGCTGCGGTGACCGAGGTATCGATCACTACCGTCAGGGGATCACTCTCATTCACATGTCCCGCTTCATCGGTCACTTTTGTTACAACGGTATGCGAACCGTCACTTAATGTATCTGCCTGATAACTCCAGTTACCTTCGGCATCGGTACTCACCGTCGCGACAACCCCACCGTCAATGATGATCTCGACCGTGCTTCCGATCTCAGCTTTACCGCTAAAGGTAGGCCGGTTGTCGCTTGTGAAGTTATCTGCAGTGTCGCTTCCCGTATCGCTGCTGCTATCCAGGTCGGCACCGCTGTTGATCGTTATCTCTTCGATGGCATCGCGATCTGCTTGTGTACGTTCCAAAGCCTCTGTAGCCTCTTGTTGAATCTGGGTTGCAGACTCCAACTGATCCAACGCCGCTTCAAGAGCCGCACGCTCTGAAGTCGTATCTTCATTACCCGCAGCTGCGGCATCCAGTGCTTCCTGAGCTTCCCGTACCGCAGACTGGGCATCTCTTACCGCCTGATCCGCTGCGTCTTTAGCCTGCTGTGCGGCATCTAAGGCTTCGCGGGCAGCGTCCTCGGCATTTTGCAGTGTCACCGGATCTTCGGTATCGATTAATGTTTGTGCTTCCTGAGCCATTCGGGCCGCTTCTTTAGATAGGGTCACTGCACTTTCTGCAACAGCGGTACTCTCTTTTGCCTGGGCCAGGGCATCTGCAGCTTCACTGTTCTCTTTGGCAATGGCAGCATCACTTGCCGCTTCTGCTGCCAGGGCATCATCGATCTCGGTTTGAACCGTTGCCAACGCCTCTTTTGCCTCTTCCAAACGCTCTTGGGCTGTTGCCTCAGCCGCTTTGGCCGCGTCAAGTGCCTGGTTGGCCGCATCTAGCTGCGCTTGGGCTTCTGTCGTATCCTGACCTGCCTGAGCCACTTCATCCAACAGCTTCTGAGCCGCTTCTACTGCTTTTTGCGCCTCCGCTACAGCACTCTCTGCCGCACCTTTGGCAGAGGTAGCGCTATCCAGGGCATCTTGGGCCGCCTGCAATGCACGCTCAAGCGTATTTTGGTCATCCGCATCTATACTTTTTTGCTCCTGCACCCTTACGCCGGCTGCATCTTGAGCAGCCTGGGATGCCGATGTGGCTGTCACTAAAGCCGTCTGTGCCGAATCTAATGCGTTTTGTGCTGCAGAACTGTCTAGAGTCGTTACTGAAGAGGATTCCGTTGAGGAGAAAACCCAAGAGGGCTCACTGCTGACCGTATCACTGGCCGCGTTCTCATCCTCCTGACCGTTGGCGGAAAGATAACTTAGATAGGCATCCTGGTCAAAATAGCTGCTATCTTCATCACCGCGATCCGCTTTATCGGATTGGCTGCTGGTCGCTGCACTGCGTTCTTGTGCTTCATAACTGTTTCTATCGATAAAACCGCCGCCCGATACATACTCCTGATTGGCATTTTCACCGGCAGCTGTCTCTTCCATCTTTTCAAGATCGATCTCCTCTTCCATCAATGCAGAGAGCTCTTCGGGATTGATTGCGACCTCTTCTTTCGCAAAAAGTTCTTTTCCGACTACCGAAGCGTCAAAAGTCAGATCCGATGTCCCGTCCAGTGTCACACTCTGTCCGTTTTCCAAAAGCACGGCCAGGTTCTTCCCATCCTCAGCGATGACGCGATCCCCTTTGTGAATCGTATCACCGGCTTTAAGAGGTTCCTGCTTGCCGTCGCTTCTGACAACAATGAATTTTCCCGTGATCTGCGTCACTGTTCCTACAGAAACTTGCATCTTTGATCCTTTCTATAAAGAGGTTTCTTACTATCTACAATCTTAGAGCATTTTTTTAGCGGGGTCAATTGTACTTTGGTACTAGAAGGGTTATTCGTAATAACTGATAATATGATCTTTAAGCAGGTTCAGCTCATAGACGATATAGGAGTTTCGCAAGTTCTCACCCTGTAAAAGGCTGGAGACATTCAACGGCTGCACCACTTTGATAAAACGGTCTAAAACGGCAGCGATCTC
>JBFEYF010000050.1:0-11158 GCA_041562295.1 Sulfurimonadaceae bacterium | reverse complement strand
GTCAGTGCCGATGACGAAAAGACGCTTGAGCAGATGGAAAACAAGCTGCTGCAGGTAATCTTTGATATCCAGATGGAGGGGGAGTGTCCGACACACTTGCATGAAGAGTTATTGGGTCTGTTACGTCTTTTGGCAGAGATGCTGCACAGTTACCGTGAGCTAAAACCGCTCTATCTTTCGATACAGGCACTGCTCAGCGAGATGAGCCAGAACCTTCAATGTTTTTGCACCAAATTGACACAGGTTACCCAATATTTCGAAGATACCATACACTGCATCACAGGTACGCGCATCTCCAACTTTACGCCCTCCGAAACAGAGCGTACGGTCAAGAGTATCGAGAAGATCCGGCAGCTTTTACAAGCTTAACTGCCGCCTATAAAAACTCTAAGATCGTTCTCTCTATCGACTCTTTTTCGATAATAGTCTTTTGGACGATCTCTTTGCTAAAAAGCGCATCGATCATCGACGGAATCGCGATATTGGCTTTTTGTGCGATGGATTTGAGCGCATCGATATCGTGCGCGTCTACTTCACCGGTCAGGGCATTGGCGATCGTCGGAGAGAATTTTGTCCACTCTGCCGTCGAGTAGGCGATCGTCTTGATATTTTTATCCGTTGCACAGGTCTCATGCGATTTAAAACAGGTCGCCGTATGCGGATCCATCAGGTAACCGTTTTCAAACGCTCTCTTGATATAGGCTTTACCCTCTTCCCCGTTACAATAGTCAGCTGCAAAGATCGCCTTGATGACCGCATGCTCATCATCTGTCAGTTCGTAAGCATTGTTTTGTTCAAGATCCTGCATCAGCTCTTTGGTACGTGCGGCACCAAACAGATCAAAGATGATACGCTCGATATTGGATGATTTTAAGATATCCATCGCCGGTGAGGTCGTTCCGACAACCGCTTTATCGCGAAGGTCATATTTACCGGTCGTGATAAACTCTGTAAGGATATTGTTCTCGTTGGAGGCGATAATGATCTTTGCCACCGGCAGACCCATCTTCATCGCATAGTAACCGCCCAGTGCGTTACCGAAGTTTCCGCTTGGCACATCAAGGTTGACCGGTTCGCCCATGGCAATCGCGCCCTGGCGTACCAGTTCCAGATAGCTGTGGACATGGTAGATGATCTGGAAGATGATCCGGCCGAAGTTGACAGAGTTGGCGGCCGATAAAGAGATGTTCTTCTCTTTCAGTGCCGCTTTGAAGCTTTCAGAACCCAAAAGACGTTTCAATGCGCTTTGGGCATCATCAAAGACACCGTTGATGCCGATGACTTTGAGGTTCGGCGCATCTTCCGTTACCATCTGCAGGCGCTGGACATCACTCGTACCGCCGTCGGGATAGAGACAGGCTACCTGGACATTGGGACGGTTTTTAAAGGTCTCCAGTGCTGCAGGTCCCGTATCACCGCTGGTTGCCGCCATGATCAGATAGTTTTCATTGCGCTTTTGCGCGATCGAAGAGAGTACGATACCAAACGGCTGCAGCGCCATATCTTTAAAGGCACGCGTCGGACCGTGGTAGAGTTCACTTACATAGAGGTTCTCTTCGACTTTGACAACCGGAACCGGGTTTTGGGGATCATCAAACTTGTCATAAAGATCGACCGCTTCTTTTAAGACCTCAGGCTCGATATCGATATCAAACTGGGCCAAAATATCCAAAGCCAGACTTTTATAATCGGTGTTAAGATGTTTTTGAAAAAACGATCCCTCTATTTTGGGAATCGATGCGGGGACATAGAGTCCGCCGAAACTTGCGATAGGACTGAGGATCGCTTCTGAAAAAGTTACGCTGAGAGGGTTTTGACCGTCGTTGCCACGTGTTTCAATAAATTTCATCTTCTACCTAACGGATACGCCCTTTGCCAAAGGTCTATCCAAAATATTTTTCGCGATTATATCCAAAGATAGCTTTGAGAAATTTAACAATTTCCGGCTTCTTTAGAGCTTTTTCCTCTGAATCAGAGCTATTATGAACCATTTTTTAGCATTTTTTAGGGTAGCGTCGCTATACTTTCGTCATGCAAATATTAAAAGAGACTGTCCTTAACGATGAGAAGTGTTCCTATCTTGAAGACCGCCTTCAAAGTACCCACTACAAAGTTATTGATGAGTGTTCCATGGAGTACTGTTTTAAGCTGATCAAGCAGGGTTGGCGCCGTTTCGGAGCGATGTTTTTCCGTCCGGTCTGTCCCCACTGCGATGCCTGTGAGAGTGTCAAGATCGATGTTGAAAACTACACTTTTTCCAAATCTGAACGCAGGGTACTTCGCAAGAACGAAGATCTGAACATCGTTATCACCAAACCGATGCTGACCTACGAGCACCTGCACCTGCATGAGAAGTATCACCGCTTTATGCAGCATAAAAAAGGGTGGGACTTTACCCCCACGACGGCGCAGCACTACTACTCCTCTTTTGTCCAGGGGCATGAAGATTTCGGCTATGAGATACAGTACCTTGAGGGGAGCAACCTGATCGGTGTCGATATCGTGGACTTTTTCCCCGACGGGATCTCATCCACCTACTTCTTTTATGACCCCGATTATGAGAGACGCTCTTTGGGCAAACTCTCGCTGCTTTATCAGATCAAGCTGGCCAAGGAGCGGGGATTAAAGTGGATCTACCTGGGGTATTACGTCAAAGAGTGCCACAGCCTTAACTATAAAGCGCAGTATCAGCCCCTCTTAACCCTCAAAGGAAGACCGGAAGAGCACGAAGAGCCGCTCTGGCACTAAGCTTTTTTCTCTCCTATTTTTTTACCGATCTAAAAAGAGCCAAAACCGTTTCGTAGGCGGATTCATAATCATAATCCGAGCGGGACTCTTTGACGGCAAACTCCATCTCTTTGGCCTTGGCCTGCAGCTCATCCAAAGAGAGGTTGGCCGCACTTCCTTTGATCGAGTGTGCATAGAGTTGGATATTGGGCAGATCTTTTTCCCGGACCGCTTTATGAAGATCTTCTAAAATATTCGGTGTATCTTCGATAAACGTATCGACCAGTTTTTCTATCATGGCTGCGGGCAGCCCTATCTTTTTGGAGAGTTCATCCAAGTCGATAGAGGTCACTTTTTTGGGTTCCTCTTTCGGTTCCTCTTTAGTTACTTCTTTGGGTACTTCGGGTGATTTTTGTATCTTGGGTATCTCACTCTTTTGAAATGCCGCGCCGACTCTCAAATAGGTACCCAATACCCGTTCAAAATCCGTAATATCGATCGGTTTGGAGAGAAAATCATCCATACCTGCTGCCAGGAAGCGCTCTTTGTCGGCTGTCGAAGCATTGGCTGTCAAGGCAACGATCGGTGTATAGGGCACTCCCTTTTCCTGTTCAAACGCCAGGATCTTTTCCGTAGCCTGGATGCCGTCAACCCGCGGCATATTGATATCCATCAAGACCAGGTCATACTTCTTTTTCATAAAAAGATCCACAGCTTCCGCCCCGTCTTCGGCAAGATCAAAACGGATGCCGTATTCACTTAAAAGTATCGTAAGAAGCTGCTGGTTTGTCTTATTGTCTTCAGCGACCAGAATATCCCCGTCAAAATGTTTATAGAGCGTATGCTCCGCATCTTCGGTGACGTTACGGTCCAAAGCGAAGATCTTGGCGACCTTACTCGGATAGAGCGGCAAAAAGAGCTTAAACGTATCCGCATGAACACTTTGATACTCATCATGAAGCCTGTCGATCACGACCATCTGTTTACATTCGCGATCAGCTTCATCAAGTTTTTTATAAAAGTCAAAAGAGCAGATGACCGGACAGGTACCGTCACAGCCGACGATCTGGCGTGCCGTACGGTAGGATACCTTCATCGCACTCAAATATTTTTTCAGCAAAGCAAACGTGGCCGAGAACTTCTCATCATCTATAATGACAGCATCCCCCTTAAGGTTCCATTCCCGCTGCATCGCAATCACCTTGACCGGGATATGGACATAAAAGGTACTCCCCTTACCCTCTTCACTCTCAACACCGATCTCTCCATCCATCAAATCGGTCAAGCTTTTACAAATAGAGAGTCCCAGGCCGGTCCCCCCGTATTTGCGGGAAGTGTCCCGTTTCTCCTGGGAGAAGGCGTAAAAGACCCGTTCCAGGTTTTCGGGTTTAATACCCCGTCCGCTGTCATTGATATAGACGGAGAGTCTTTGGGTAGCCGAGTCGAACCCGACTTTGACTTTGACAAAGCCCTTTTCCGGGGTAAACTTGACGGCATTACTTAAAAAGTTAAGAATAACCTGCTTGATACGTACCCCGTCCGCTTTGACGGTTTTGGGCAGGTTGGGATCGATATAGACAAGATACTCTATCGACTTTTCGTCCATCTTGGATGTGAAAAGTTCTATCGTCTTTTCCATCTCGACAACGGGGTCAAACTCAAAAAAGTCAAGCTCAAACTTGCCGCTTCGGATCTTGGCAAAATCGAGGATATCATTGATAATAGCCAAAAGGGATTGCCCGGAACTGGCGATCACGTCCAGATAGCCCCGGCTTTCACTGTCAAGCTCCTGCTTTTGAAGCAGTGATACAAACCCGAGGATGGCATTAAGCGGCGTACGGATCTCATGACTCATATTGGCAAGGAAATCATCTTTTGCCTTAGCCGCGCCCACCGCCTCTTTTTGTGCCTCGCGTGCCCGGTGTTCCGCCTCTTTCGCATTTTGCAGCGCTTCAACCTGCTCCGTGATATTGTGACGCACCGACATATAACCGATCTTCTGATCCATGCTGTCATACAGGGGTACGATTACCGAATCGACGTAGTAGGCTTTGCCTGACTTGCTTCTGTTTTTTATGATATCGTGAAAGGCGTTACCGGCACTGAGATCTCTCCACATCTGATCAAAAAAAGATGCAGGGACATCCGGATGGCGTACGATCCTGTGGTTTTGGCCGATCAGCTCCTCTCTTGTATAGCCGCTGACTTCACAGAAGTTGTCATTGGCATAGGTGATCGTACCTTCAAGGTCTGTCTTCGATACCAGTCCCGCTTCATCCATCGCCTCTTTATAATGTTCCAAAAGACGCTGATTGGTTTTAAGATCAAGCTCTGCCTGCTTGATCGTTTTGTTAAAGCGGTCCAAGACCCCTTCGAAATTTTTGTCAAAGATCGTAGCTATCTCGGTTGAAAGGTTTAAACTGTTGATCGCTTTTTCATAGGTAAAAGAGCCCATCGACTTTCTGAATTTGGTACAGATTCTAAAAAGTTCGGTGCTGCACAGATCCTGATCCCGCAAATACTGCAGGAACTCTCCCATTACGGGGCAGTCGCCTATTTGGGCATCCCCTTTGACGACACGTAAAAAGTATTCCAGGACATTGATCGCATATCTTTGCGCAAAGAAGTCGCTCTTGATACCGTGGTCTTTTAGGACCTTCTGGACATCAGGATCCTCCACCCAGACCTTTACAATATGCGCTTTGGAAGCTTCAAAAAGGTCAATATGACGGTTAAACTCTTGAAACTCTGTCGGCACCACGAGCTCCTTGCATTGCTTGATACTCTATGATAACCAAAATTTGACTAAAACGGTTTTAATAGCGCGTATTTTTTGTCATACTGAGCGTCTCTAGCTGAAACTGTGCATCCATATTGCGCTGGTCTGCCGATTTTTTCCACCAGTAGATCGCCTGCTCTTTATCCTTTTCGACAGCCTGCCCGTTAAAGTACATCAATCCGAGGTAATATTGGGACTCGTCATCATTTTTGCGTTCTGCAAACTCCGAAAATACGGCCAGTGCCTCCTCATGCTTCCCGTCGTTATAGGCGTAGATCGCCTCTTCAAGCTTTTCAAACTCTTCGGGTGTCAACATAATGGTTCTCCTTTTTTATGTAATTCTTTCGTAATCTTTATACGCTACTCTTTTATCAGGATATCTTATGTGATATCACTATTTTTAAAAGGAGAAAGCATGTTTAAAAGTAAACCTTACAAACAGGTCGTCAAAAAGATGCTCAAAGATGAGGGACACTCAAACAGTGCGTCTGTATTGATCCGTCTTAAATCATCTAAAGAGCGCGACTACCTTATCGATACGAAAAAGCTCTGATTACTCAGAGAGCAGTTTAATCCGCTCTATCTCTTTGGACCGCTCTTGGGGATCTACCATAAAGGCGACACCCTCTTTTTTCCAAAGAAGCATCAACCCCTTCATACTTTGGCTACTCGCCTCGTCGACCATATAACGGCATAAGGCTTCACTCACCGCGCCCGCATCTTTAATCACCGCCGCACCGACCGCTTTGGCATAGATCGTATCCAAAGATTTCAGCTCACCCAGTGCCGCCTCTTTATCCGAACGCACCTCATACAAGGCCTCATATTTTCCCAAAAGCGTGCTCTGGCCGACCGTTTCACCCAGAAGCATCTTTTTATAAGCAGAGAGTTTGGGATCGGCTATCAACGCTTCCACAGAGAGAAACGATGCGCAGCCGCTTTGGCGCATCATCGCTTTTTCCATGGCACACGCACCCAGGTAGATCTTTGCCAGTGTCGTGATGTCCGGAGAGTTTTTGGCCTCCTTGAGACTGTCTTTGAGGTAGTACTCCGCCTGGAGACTCTCTCCTTTTAGCATCATCTTCTGATAGCGTTCAAAATAGGATTGGGTCTGGCCTTTCCAGGCATGGGTTGTCTTGCCGCCGCAGCCGCCAAGCCACACTACGCCCGCTATAATCAGGAACCATCTCATGGCAATGTCACCTCCCCTTCGGGTTCGCTTCCGATAATCCCGTTGACCCCTTCCAGGACCGAATCGGCCTTTTTCATACTGAACTTCACATCCTTGGTCAACCCGCCAAGCTCCTTGCTCACGCCGTTGATCGCTTCAACGGTGGCATTGAGGCTTTTGACCTTCTGGTTGATATCATCCAGCATCGCATTGACCTTGGCCGCTGAAGAGTTGTGGTCGGCCAGGAACATCTTATCCACCTGTTTCATCGCCTTGTCGATATCCTCTTTAAGCATCACACTGATCTGCTTCACCTCATCCATCACCTCATCCACACGCTGTACCGCACGGCTTTGCGCGATCTTGCCGGTTGTCACCTCCACATGGTGCAGTATTTTGGTCAGGTCGCCCTCTTTGCTGGTGAGGGTATTGACATTTTGCAAGATCCCCTGCAGGTTATCCAGTACCGGCTGCACCTTGGCTACCAGTTCGTTGATACCGTCTTGTGTCACGATATCCCGAACTTCAGTCATACTCAGGGTCTGTGCATCCAGGTTGGGGCTTTGGACCACGATCTTGGGTGAACCGATCAACGGTTTGTCCAAAATAAACTTCGAATCACTCTTGATCCAGCGGATCTGGGATTCGGGGATCTCGATGACGATCTCGACATCTCCCGACTCGGTCAGCTTCATCTTGGTCACGGTACCGATCTCAAATCCCGAATAGAGTATCGGCATCCCCTCGACCAGGTCGGCCCCGCTTTTAGCAACCAGCTTATAGTGGTACTTCTTCTCAAAGATCCCTTTTTTCTGCACGATATACCCTACACTAAAGACCAAAAGCACCATCGTAGCGAAGATCAAAGCGCCTACGGCTATAAGCATTTTTTTATATTGCATAAAAGCTCCGTATATTTATATTCTTGTGACTGCAGATCCATGATCACGATATCTGCATGATCCAGACCCAGTTTTTCAAAAGCGTCGGTAAAAAACTCCAAACCTTTGGCCGTCGGCACCATGCCAAACGGCCTGTCGATCATGATCGTCCCCGATTCCATCATCGAAGCCCGTACCAGTTGGACCAAAAAGGTCGACCGGTAGCCCAGCTTCGTATGGTGCATGTAGGCCTTCTCTTCCAATCCCAGACGAGCCAGTCTCTCCATTGCCGTATCCACGGCACTGTTTTTGGTAAAGGAACGGTGCACATCCTGGACCAGGACGATATTGTCCAATACATGCAGGTTCGACAAAAACGGGGCACGCGACGATACCGGAAAAACATCGGTCCGTGCGGCATAGACGTCAAACGCGCTATCCTTGGCCTCGTCGCTCTCAAAAAGTTCTACACAAATCTTATGAATGACAACACCTCGATAACCAAGATAGCGACAAAGAGCTTCACGCTTCCCTGCAACACCGCGATCGGTATCGCGTTATAGGTAAGCATCGTCTTGTTCCCGCGGTAAATAGGGATCGCAGCCACCACATAGCCGAACATCAGACTCTTGATAAAAAGTACCAGCAGATCGGTCGCTCCGAATGCCTCGACGATCGTAAAGATATACATCGACAGCCCCATATGCAAAAAGAGGGTCAAAAAGATATACCCCGAGATCAGTGAGACAAAGGTAAAAAGCGTCGCGAGCATCACCATCGAGATCATCCCGTTAAGTACCCGGGGGACATAGAGGTAGGCGAAGGGGTCGATGTTGAAGTACTGCAGGGTATTGACCTCCCGGCTTACCTTCATCACGGCCATCTCTGTCGTAATCGCCGTACCCGAACGCAGTGCCAAAAGCAGTACCGTGATAAAAGGGGCCATCTCGTTGACGATGATATTGACGATGACACTTCCGATTTGGGAAGACATCCCCAGGTTGATCGCGGCTGTCACCGTGACGGCCACGATCGCCGTACCTACGATGATACTGAGCATCAGATAAAAGGGGAGGATCTGAACCGAGGTAAAATAGATCTGCCGAACCAGCACCTGGACGGTTGCGATCGAATAGGTCTTGGGAGAGAGTGCCGTACGGATAATACGCCATGAAAAACTGATACTCTCATGCATATTTTTGGCGACATTGACTGCCCTGATACCGATGCGTTCAAAAAACTGCAACATCCTGATGATCCGTTCTCTTTGCTTATTTGGCTTTGTGGGCTTAATTATATCTACTTTAATTTAAATCTTACTACAATGGCACTATGAAAAAAAGCTTACTGACCCTGCTCCTGACCCTATTTTTCTTTGCCGGTTGTAGTAAACCGCCTCTGCCTTCTGCCGTACTCAACCACGACCGTTCCATACAGCTGCAGCCGATCGCTTTTAAAGAGCTTCCCGGTTGGAGCAGTATCGACTTCAATGCGACATTAAAAAGCTTTGCCAAAAGCTGTGAAAAGCTCTCCGAAAGTTCACTCTTTTACCCTGTCTGCCAAAAGCTCGCTTCCGCACCCTCGGCACAATCTTTTTTTACCACCCACTTTCAGCCCTATCTCTGGAGTGATGAGAATGCCACGCAAAAGGGGCTGATCACCGGCTACTACGAGCCGCAGCTTGAGGGCAGACTCGAACGTGACGAAAACTATACAGTCCCCCTCTTAGCCCCACCCAAAGATATGATCAAGATCTACCTTGCCCAGGTCATTCCCGAGCTGAGAGGCAAAGTGGTACGGGGGCGCTACGAAAACGGCAAGATCCTCCCCTACTACACCCGAAAAGAGATCACCTCCTGGGCAAACCCCGACAATGTCATCTGCTGGGTCAAGGATAAAGTCGACCTCTTCTTTCTTCAGGTACAGGGATCGGGACGTGTCAAGCTCTGCGACTCTAACGAGACGCTCTTTGTCGGCTACGGGGATAAAAACGGCCACCCCTACCGCTCTATCGGACAGTATATGATCGACAACGCCATCATGCCCTACTCCCAGATGAGCCTGCAGGGGATCAAAGCGTGGGCCCAGGAACACCCCGAGAAGATCGATACGGTTTTAAACCACAACCCGAGCTACCTCTTCTTCAATAAAAACAGCACCCCCGCCAAAGGTGCCCAGGGTGTCGTACTCACCCCGCGCCACTCGGTCGCCGTGGATACCGAGTATATCCCGTTCGGGACTCCCGTCTTTATCTCTACAACACACCCTATTACGGCCGAGCCTTTTGTCTCTTTGGCCATCGCTCAGGATAAGGGGGCTGCCATTAAGGGAGAGCGCCGGATCGATTTTTTCTGGGGGTTTGGGGAGGATGCCGCGAATCTGGCGGGGCATACGAAGTCGCGGGGGGATATGGTTTTGTTGTTACCAAAGGAGTTTGAGGTTCAGGGGAAAAAGTAAGATTTTTTGATAGTTGATAAAAAGTAGCCTGTCCCCTTTATTTCTCTGATTTGTTGGACATCTTCACCTTACCTCATTCGGTAGAAATAGCTACCTTCGTAATTTAAATCGACGTTCTCTTTACTGTCGAATTCGAATGAAACCTGCTCAAGCCAGGTATCTGGATATTCATGTTGCTTGAGACTAGCGATATATTTCTCCTGAATTCTTGTTGTCATCCCGTCTTTTCGGCAGGCTTCAAGATCAGCGTTTGTACTCATGAACATAACCGCATGAAGGTCAAAATCATCATCCACGAAGGGAACAACCACTTCGATATGCTCAAGTGGGATACTCTGGTCGATTGCCCACTGCATGAGCAAAGGCTTTACCTCACTGATAGTTTCAAGCTGTTGTTCTCTCGTTTTATTCATCTTGTGTCCAACTATTTAATATCCTACATTTTATACAAAACAGACTGTTATAAGCATAATATCCAACAAAAAAAGTGTTATGCTATTTAGAGTTTTATTGCATGGTGTCATAAATATGATAAAAATTTGTTCTTTTTACCTAAACTGCAATGTAATGCTATTGCTTTAAAAGAAAATAGCATGACAAAATGTCTGGATATTTAACGATATAGGAATATCTTTACAAAATGTCCGGCTATTTTTATCAAATTGACTATCATATTGTTAAACAGACTGTTTTTTCTAGCGTACTCCCGCACTTTTGGTTCCGCCCAAAAGTACGCAAAAGGCTCTCTCAACGGCTTCGAGCCCGACCCGCTGTCGGGTACCTTTCAATCCACAGATATTTTGCTAAAAATGCAAAGACTCACTTCGTTCAAACAGGTTGCATTTTCTTTACGCAAAAGATCCGCTCCTTGAAAGCTCTGCAGATGTTTCGACTTTTCTATAATCGGTAACGCATTATAGATTTGCTATTGAAGATGCTTTGCATCTTCCGTCTTTTAATGCGTCACCTTGTGGCTCTTTTCAAACCTCTGCAGAGCTCAAAAAGAGTAAATAAAATACGTTAAGAAAATCAAACCTGTTTGAGGCAAAGCCGAGTCTTTTGATTTTTAGTATTTTCTTTGCTCTTTTTGAGGAAGTCAACAGCGTGTTGACCTCGAAGCCAGTTTGAGAGCTTTTTTCGCTT
>JBFEYF010000049.1:0-11245 GCA_041562295.1 Sulfurimonadaceae bacterium | reverse complement strand
AGTTACAGAGATATTGTTTACTGTAACGACTAACTGGTTTTGAACAGAACCGAGGTCCGCACGGATGCTGTCTAGCTCACGTGTTGCAGCTTCTGCAAGGTCCATAGCTCTCATTGCACCCTCACGAGTACGTAGAAGACCTACAGGGTCACCCGGTTTCATAGAACCGCTTCCGATTTCATAAACCTGGTGCGCTTCCACAACTTCATCTAAAGAATTAGCTTGACCATTAGCTGCAATCAGACCCTCGTCAACGAAGTGCTCGCTGCTTACGTTAAGAATACCAAGAGCATTACGCGTAAACTCGATTTTACCAGCTACCGTACCGTCATTGATACCCGCCGTATTGGTGAAACCTTCCAGTTTCATCGCACGACCGTCAGAAACAAGTGTCAATGTACCGTCAGCTTCCAAGTTGGCTGTTACACCTGTCTCGGCAACTTTGGCATTGATCGCGTTAACCAGTTTGTTATCAGTATCTGATTCTTTTAGGGTATCACCCGCACCAAGAATTTTAATACCGTTGATTTGGATATCTTTTGCAAGGTCACCACCGGCTACTTTAGTCACAGAGTTGGCTTCTACACGTGCATACGCTTTGATACCGTGATCCGCTGTTCCCAGGTTGATCTGATCCGCTGCCGCACCAAGACCTGTACCTACTGAACCGTTACCGTTTTCATCAGTTAGCTGAATACCCGGAAGTTTCACACCCTCTACAGTAAACTGTACAAAGTCAGAACCTACGTGGTCTGCACCCAATGTTTTACGGTCAAGTACTTTAAGATCCGTCGCCGTATCATCGATCGCTTCAGATAGAGTTACCTCAGTCTGACCCGGGTTCGATGTAGAATCCAGACCCTCAATCGTAATCTCCTGCAACGAACCGTCTGCACGCTCAGCTACAATTTTATCACCAATAGCAAAACCTGTTGCATTAGTTAAAACACCGTTTTTGAACTCATTGAAGTCGATCTGCTCTTGAGCAGTCTCAACGATAGCGATGTTCGTACCCACAGCAAGATCTTTTTGAAGACCACGATCAAGTGTAAAGGTAGTATCTCCACCTTCACTTCCGTTAATACCGGTAATTTTATAATCACCTACACCGTCGATACGGATGGTATCACCGATAGCCATACCTTCCATACCTGCAGAAGTAATCGTATCAACACCTTTTAAAGCCGCTTCTGTCAAAGCCCCCTTATTTCCTAACTGAGCAATCATTTCTTTCGTTGTGATATTTCCGATAGCACTTGTAGAGGTATTACCGATAGAAGCAGACAGTGTCTGGTTGGAGTATGCACCGATCTGGAACTCTTTGTTGGAGAACTTACCGTCAAGTAGGTTACGACCGTTGAACGAAGTCGTACGTGCAATGTTGTCAAGCTGCTCAAGAAGACGGTTAACGTCTTTTTGGATCGCATTACGAGAATCATTAGACTGGTTGTCAGATGCCGCCTGAATCGATTTCATTTTAATCGTATCAAGAATCTTGACCTGCTCATCCATCGCTTTATCCGCAGTCTGGATAATACCCATAGCGTCGTTCGCATTCGCGATCGACTGACCAAGTGCACTAGCCTGAGAACGAAGTGAATCCGCAATCGCTAGACCAGATGAATCATCCGCAGCTTTGTTAATACGCAAACCAGAACTTAGTTTCTCTAGTGAGCTGTCAAGCTCTCTGTTGTTTGCAACGCCTAAACGGTGTGCGTTAATCGCACCAATGTTTGTGTTAATTCTAAAACCCATGACAAATCCTTTTGATTAGGTTTAGTGTGTTTGGTTGGACGGCTTCCTTGCCGACAGATGATAATCGACACCTTTTTAAAAAACTTTAACAATTTTTTTTAGAATATTTTATTTTTTAACAAGTCTATGTAGAGAGAATAGCGTTTTTATGGGAGTTTGCGAGGTTTGAAAAAATTTCAAAATTTTTTCTTGTCAGTATAGCAAAGAGAAGTATGCCGTCTGCCATATAGGGCTTGAATCCCAAACAGTACACAGCAGCACAAAACAGCTTTGTGGGCCTTGTCATGCGCATCCTTTCGTCAAAAAACGATCCCGAAGATCAGATCAGGATCAAAAAAGGCTTCCATGCCTCATCTATACTTATCGGCAAAGTGTGAAATTTATTTAACAAAATTTACGAAAATTTTTTATTTTTTAACATTTTTAGAAGGGAAGAGAGAAGTGCGATTTATCGGGACTACTGTTGAAAAAACTCTTTTATCCGATAAAAATCATCACTTTTATCAAAAAAATAGGAGTATTTAGAGAATCTTTGATCTATATTCATTGTCCATCCTTTAAAAACAGACAGAGAAATTGAAAGAATTATCTACCGAACGGTTTGTATTTCAATCAATTAAGCAGGCCAGAGTGGAATTTTTTACGGATTTTTGAGACCGAAATCAACAAAAAATCGTAGGATCTATAAGCCTGAAGAATGGGAAAAGTGTTAATGAATATCCATTATTGAGAGTCAAAAAGAAGAGGTTCTAATGGTATCTACTGACAGCTTTACCCAAAACATATGGTTGACAGGCCTAAGCCTGTCTCACAAAAAGTTATAAGTGCTACTGTAGTAGTTTCATTACGTTTTGCTGAACTGAGTTCGCCTGACTTAAAGCATAAGATCCTGACTGAGCCAGAATATTGTTTTTCTGGAACTCAGAGGACTCTTTCGCAAAGTCAACATCACGGATCTGTGATTCTGCAGATTTAACGTTAACCGCAGTTACAGAGATGTTGTTAATCGTAACAACCAGCTGGTTTTGAACAGAACCGAGGTCCGCACGGATGGCATCCAGCTCTTTTGTCGCAGCTTCTGCAAGGTCCATAGCTCTCATCGCACCCTCACGAGTACGTAGAAGACCGACCGGATCGTTCTCACGGATTTTGCCGCTGCCAATCTCAAAGACCTGGTGCGCATCGACAACTTCATCAAGTGAAGCCGACTGCTTATTCGCCATGATCAGACCCTCGTCAACAAAGTGCTCGCTGCTTACGTTAAGTACACCAAGTGCATTACGCGTAAACTCGATCTGACCTGCAACGACACCGTCATTGATACCCGCCGTATTGGTGAAACCTTCCAGTTTCATCGCACGACCGTCAGAAACAAGTGTCAATGTACCGTCAGCTTCCAAGTTGGCTGTTACACCTGTTTCAGCAATCTTTGCATTGATCGCATTAACCAGTTTGTTATCGGTATCAGACTCACGAAGCGTGTCACCCGCACCAAGAATAGCGATACCGTTGATTTTAATATCTTGAGCGATATCACCACCGGCTACTTTAGTCACAGAGTTGGCTTCTACACGGGCAAAAGCTTTGATACCGTGATCCGCCGTTCCCAGGTTGATCTGATCCGCTGCCGCACCAAGACCCGTACCTACCGTACCGTTACCGTTTTCATCAGTTAACTGAACACCCGGAAGTTTCACACCCTCTACAGTAAACTGTACAAAGTCAGAACCTACGTGGTCCGTACCCAATGTTTTACGTGTAAGTACTCTTAGATCCTTTGCCGTATCATCGATCGCTTCAGATAGAGTTACCTCAGTCTGACCCGGGTTCGATGTAGAATCCAGACCCTCAATCGTAATCTCCTGCAACGAACCGTCTGCACGCTCAGCTACGATAACATCACCAACGGCAAAACCTGTCGCATCGGTAAGTATACCGTCTTTGAACTCCTGGAAGTCGATTTGTTCCTGAGCCGTCTGAACAATAGAGATATTCGTACCGATCGGAAGATCTTTTTCTAGACCACGGTCCAGTGTAAATGTCGTCTCACCTCCCTGGCTTCCATTGATACCGGTAATCTTGTAATCACCGAGACCGCCTATACGGATCGTATCGCCGATAGCTACACCGTCCATACTTTCAGATGTCAGTGAAGGAACCCCTTTCACACCATCTTGAGAAATCGATCCCATATTACCAAGCTGCGCGATAGCCGCTTTTGTCGTAATATTACCGATGGCATTAGTAGCCGTGTTTCCGATAGATGCTGCAACCGTCTGGTTAGAGTATGCACCGATCTGGAACTCTTTGTTACTAAATTTACCGTCAAGTAGGTTACGCCCGTTGAACGATGTCGTACGTGCGATGTTATCAAGCTGCTCAAGAAGACGGTTAACATCTTTTTGGATCGCATTACGTGAATCTGTAGACTGATTATCCGATGCCGCCTGGATAGCTTTCATTTTGACAGTATCAAGGATCTTGATCTGCTCATCCATCGCTTTATCCGCAGTCTGGATAATACCCATAGCGTCATTCGCGTTCGCGATCGCCTGGCTTAATGAACTTGCTTGTGAACGAAGACTATCTGCAATGGCTAGACCAGATGAATCATCTGCAGCTTTGTTGATACGTAGACCTGAACTTAGTTTCTCTAGTGAGTTGTCCAGATTTCTGTTTGTCGCAACGCCTAAACGGTGTGCATTCAATGCACCAATGTTTGTATTAATTCTAAAACCCATGTCAAATCCTTTTGTGTGGGGTAGTTATTTTTCAGCATCCTTGCTGTTAAAACTATTATCGTCACCGATTTGAAATTTTTAATAGAAAGGGACTATTTTTTTGATTTTATTTTTCTAGAGGCTACTTATGTTAAAATTCTCCCAATTACTATATATAAGGTAAGCACTTGAAGCATCTTATCATTGTGGAGTCCCCCGCAAAAGCTAAAACCATTAAAAACTTTTTATCCAAAGATTATGAAGTCATCGCCTCTAAGGGACATATTAGAGACCTTCCAAAAAGTAGTTTCGGGATCACGGTCGAAGAAGACGGCAGTTTTGTCCCCAAATATTCTATCGCCAAAGACCACCAGCCTACGGTCAAACAGATCAAAGAGCTGGCAAAAAAATCGGATACCATCTATATCGCGACCGATGAGGACCGCGAAGGAGAAGCTATCGGCTGGCATATCGCCCATGCGATCAAAAAAGATCCGGAAAGTCTTCCGCGTATCGTTTTCCATGAGATTACGAAAAAAGCGATCACCCATGCACTGGAGCATCCCCGTACGATCAACATGCCGCAGGTCAATGCCCAGCAGACACGAAGACTATTGGACCGTATCGTGGGGTATAAACTCTCGCCGCTTTTGGCCAGCAAGATCCAAAAAGGGCTCAGCGGCGGACGTGTACAGTCCTCGACTCTCAAAATCATCGTCGACCGAGAGCGTGAGATCCAGGCATTCGTGCCGCAGGAGTACTGGACCATCGATACCCTTTTTGCCCCCAATATGGAAGCCACACTTCAAAGCTTCGAAGGTAAAAAGATCGACAAACTGACTATTGCGACCCAAGAAGAGGCAGACCATATTGTCGCAACACTCCAAAACGGCAACTTTACCATATCCAAGATCGAGCATAAAAACCGTAAAACGTCGACACCGCCGCCGTTTATGACCTCGACGCTGCAGCAGGCTGCATCATCGGCACTGGGTTTTTCTCCAAAACGTACGATGATGATCGCGCAGACGCTCTATGAGGGGATCAAGACGGACAAAGGGACAACGGGTCTGATCACCTATATGAGAACGGATAGCCTTAACATCGCATCCGAAGCGATCGATGCCGCACGCGAAGAGATTCTAAACCGTTTCGGCGAAAAGTATCTTCCCGCCAAAGCGAAGGTCTACACCAAAAAAGCCAAAGGTGCCCAGGAAGCGCACGAAGCGATCCGTCCGACGATGATCGACTTTACCCCGCAAAAAGCGGCACAATTTCTCAAACCCGAAGAGCTCAAACTCTATACCCTGATCTATAACCGTTTTATGGCCTCTCAGATGGAAGATGCCCAGTTTGAACTGCAAACGATCATCATCTCTAATGAGAACGCAGAGTATAAAGTCAACGGCCGTAAGCTGACCTTTGACGGTTTTTACAAGATCATGGGCAACGATGACAAAGATAAACTGCTTCCGGCACTTAAAGAGGGTGAAGCTGTCAAACTCGAAAGCATGAAAGCGAGCCAGCACTTTACCGAACCGCCGTCACGCTACTCCGAAGCAAGCCTGATCAAGGTACTTGAGTCTTTGGGTATCGGACGTCCTTCGACCTATGCACCGACGATCACTATTTTGCAGTCACGTAACTATATCGAGATCGAAAAGCGCCAGATCGTACCGCAGGAGATCGCTTTTAAGGTGACCGAGGTACTGGAAAAACATTTCGAAAACATCGTCGACAGCAACTTTACCGCCGATATGGAAAATACCCTTGATGAGATCGCCGAAGACCACGCCGACTGGCAGAAGGTCCTCCAGGATTTTTACCACCCCTTCATGGAGAAGATCGATGCGGGTAAAAAAGAGATCAAAAGTCTGAAGATGGCGGAACCGATCGGCCGTAACTGTCCCAAATGCGGGGAAGAGCTTCTGATGCGTTCAGGCCGGTACGGCAAATTCATTGCCTGTAGCGGTTTCCCTAAATGTAAATATACCGAAGCCGTCGATGAGGATGGCAACACCACACCAAACGAATCTCAGGATGAAGTGAGTGATCAAAAGTGTGAGAAGTGTGGTGCCGATATGGTGATCAAAAATGGGCGAAACGGCAAGTTCCTGGCCTGTTCTGCCTACCCCAAATGTAAAAACACCAAACCTCTGGAGGCACCCAAGGCACTTGAAGTGCCCTGCCCCGACTGTGGAGGCAAGCTCTTTGAACGACGCAGCCGCCGCGGGACTTTTTACGGATGTGAGAACTATCCCGACTGTAAATTCATCTCCAAGTTCCCGTTAACCACGAAACGCTGTAGCGAAGAGGGGTGTGACGGTATCCTTGTAGAGCGTAACTTTCGAGGCAAGGATGTCTACGAATGTCTAAAGTGTAAGACGAGAACGGAACGGTCATGAAAATAGGGATTATGTCCGACACACATAAACGTGTCGGACGGGCCGAACAGGTCATCAACCTTTTAAAAGAGCACGGTGCCGAACATATCATCCATGCCGGAGATATTGTCAAGCCCGAAGTTCTGGATCTGTTGGAAGCCTCCGGCCTTCCCTATATCGCGGTATACGGTAACAACGACGCCCACCTTTTTTCGCTGGACAGCCGTTACAACCTGGTTGAAGAGCCTTACCATTTTACGATCGGGGATCTTACAGCTTCGCTGATGCACCATCCCCACTACCTGAGCTATGAACGGGATATCATGATCTACGGCCATACCCATGATTTTGATGCCCGATACCAAAAAGGTACCCTGATACTCAATCCGGGAGAGAGCTGTGCCAGAGACAAACCTCTAAGTGAATGTATGATGCTAAAAATCAGCAAATCCCATTATGATGTCACCTACTTTTACCGGGCCATCAAAACGGATATCTGGGTCAAAAAAGAGATAGAATTTAAGAGAGAATCATGAGTCAAAAGAGTAAAAAAATTTTCCTGTGTGCCATTTGTAATATCACATCAGGTACCTGCAACGAAGATTGCAAATTCTGCTCACAAAGCGTCAAGTACAAAGCCGATATCGAGCGTTACCGCTATAAAGATATCGATAAGGTCATTGCCGAAGCTAAACAGGCCAGAGAACTGGGGGCGCTGGGCTTTTGTCTGGTCACCGCGGATAAGGGTCTGACACCTAAGAGTCTCGACTTTGTCTGCGAAGTGGCGGCCGCTGTCAAAAAGGCCGTGCCAAAACTGCACCTGATCGCCTGCAACGGTACGGCAACGCGTAAAGATCTTGAGACACTTAAAAGTGTCGGTGTGGATGCCTATAATCATAACCTGGAGACCTCCAAAGAGTTCTATCCCCAGATCTGTACGACACACGACTGGATAGAACGCTACAACACCTGTAAAGAGGTCAAGGAGTCGGGACTGAACCTTATAAGCGGCGGTATCTTCGGTCTGGGCGAAAGCGAAGAGGATCGTCTCTCGATGTTGCACTCTCTAAAAGAGTTGGACCCGATCTCCGTACCGATCAACTTTTATCACCATAACCCGGCGCTGCCGCTGAGTCCCAGTCCGTTGACCATCGAAGAGGGGCTCAGACTGATCACTCTGACACGCGAGATCCTGTGTGATGCCCAGCGTATCATGGTGGCAGGCGGCAGAGAACTTCTTTTTGGAGAGCGCCAAAACGAGATATTCGAAGCAGGTGCCAACTCCATCGTCGTGGGAGATTATCTCACCACCAGCGGGCGCGATGCCCATAAAGATCTGACTATGATCGCTAATCTGGGACTCGAGGTAGCCAAAACGCGCGATGACAAGTGAAGTCCAACTGATACTTACCCTGTCGCTGATCATCATCATATCCCCTTTTATTGCCAAGATTTTCCGTATTCCGACGACACCGGTTGAGATCATCCTTGGCTCTATCGCCTCCTATTTTCACTTTATCAGTGCCGAGATCCATCTCTTTGAAGCGATCGCGGAGTTCGGGTTTCTCTATTTGATGTTTATTGCCGGAACCGAAGTCGATATGAAAAAGATCCTTAATGCAGATCCAAGAATCCTGCAAAAGGCATTTCTCTATCTGCTTTTTTTATACTTTTTTGCTTTTCTCTTCGCCGAGTATTTCAACTTCAGCGATATCTTTATCCTGATCCTGCCGCTGATCTCTATCGGTCTGGTCGCCAGCCTGGCCAAAGAGTTCGGTAATGATATGCCCTGGATCCAGATGTCTTTTATCATCGGAAGTATCGGGGAGGTTGTCAGTATCGTTTTGCTCACCGTCGCCAGTGCTGCGATACAGTTTGGTATCGGGTTTGAACTGGCCAAGGCGATCGGCTACCTGACACTCTTTATTCTCGCGATCATTGTCATCTACCGTATGATGCGCATCCTTTTTTGGTGGTACCCGGAGATCTCCACACTGCTGATGCCGCATGCCGATAACAAGGAGCAGGATATCCGTCTTTCGTTGTCCCTGCTCTTTTTGTTTATCGTCATCATGCTGATACTCGATCTGGAGCTGGCCTTCGGTGCCTTTATCGCCGGCATCTTTATCCCCAACTTCTTTAAACATAAAGAGGATCTGCCGCATAAGCTTTCCAGCTTCGGTTTCGGCTTTTTGATACCGATCTTTTTTATCTACATCGGCAGCTCTTTTGAGATGCACGCGCTGTTTATCGACGGACTGGTCGCCATGGCGTTTGTTATCGCCAACCTGATGATATTGATGAGGATCCTCTCCTCGTTTGTCTTTTACCACAGACTGCGGTTTAAAGGGACCTTTCTCTTCGCCCTATCCCACTCGATGCCGCTGACGCTTCTTATCGCCGTTGCGACGCTGGCACACCACTCTCAAAGTATCGACGACTTTCACTACTATGCTTTTATCCTGGCGAGTCTCTTTGAAGTGATCTTTGCCATGATCGCTATCAAACTGATAGCGCAGCCGCCGCGTCTTCTTAAAAAGATGAAACTCTGATCTGAAAGGGTATCTTTTGAGGGGTGTTAAAATCTTCGCGGCCTCAGATGGCTCTCTAAGCTCTCTTCGATTTTTATCCGCGGTTTAGCAGAGGGCTTAGGAAGCTTCCTCTTTTTGACGTTTTTTCCGTACCTCTTTGACCACATACCCAGTCGAAAAGATAATGACGAATCCAAAGAGGAAAAGACTCCCCTGAACCGCTTTGGTATGGCTTGCATCGCCGTTACCGAAAAGGTAACCGATCATCAGCATCGTACCGACCCAGATAATGTTGGCCGTGTAGGTCAGCGGAATGAAGTAGCGCAGTTTCATATGGGAAATTCCGGCCGGCAGGGAGATATATTGGCCCAGTCCCGGTGTCAAAGGACCTACAAAAGCGGATATCTTACCGTGGCTACGAAAAAAGATGATCACTTTTGCCATAAAGGCGCGTTTGTTGCGAAGTACCGTCTTGAGTATTTTTTTGGCAAAGAAGTAGTTGATAAGCGCCCCGCTGATACTTCCCAAAGAGCCGAAAAGCAGCAGTAAAAAGAAGCTCTTCTCACCCTGTGCGGCCAGATACCCCGCAGGCAGAAGTACCACTTCGCTGGGAACCGGGATAAAGGTTCCGACCAACAGCATATAGACATAGACACCTACGTAACCGAGGCTGTCGACAAAAGAGATGAGTATATTTAAAATCGTATCTAACATAATTTATTCACTTATTTTTTTACTGCTAAATAGGTACCAAAGAGCATGTCCCAAAAAGGCACGATCACTCCGTAGTTTTTCATCGGTTCTTTATGATGAAGGTCATGAAAGCGGACCATAAAGCTGAAGTAAGGGTTGCTGTGGCTTGATCTGAGAATCACATGGTGCATCATTCCGTAGAGTGAAAAACCGACAAAGATCCCTGCGGTAAAAAGCGACGCATAGGCCAAGGGCATTACAAAAAAGCTGACCAGATAGATCGGTGAGATGACAACCACCGCAAAATAAAAAGGCACCGCATCGCACCCTCTGGGGTTTCTGTGATACTTGGAGTGTTCCGCTTCAAAACTTTTGATCCAGCCGTGAAAAAATTTGGCATGGACAAAATACTCAATGAAGCTAAACAGTACGATACCCCCGATCATTGTCAAAGCCCCTTCCAAAAGTGTAGCCTCATAAAGCACAGCAACATAGACTAAAGCAATCACCATCAATGCATCAAAGATAAATCCAAACCAGTAGTGCCAGCGCATCTGGTGCATGTCACGGAAACTCTTTTGCAAAAACTTCATCTATCTCACTTATTTTAACGATCGTCAGTACTTTTATAAATCAAAAAACCGCTATATATTTTCGCGTATTATATCCAAAAAAGTCTAACAAAGTCATTACACTTCCTATGCCAGAGCCATCTATGGTATCATACGGCAAAAAAGGTCCGTAATATGGGTTACTACGAGGCATTGATACTCGCCATCATCGAAGGGATCACCGAGTACCTTCCGGTATCTTCTACCGCCCACCTGGTGCTGGCGTCACAATATCTGGGGCTCAAAGAGAGCATGTTTTTATATACGTTTAACATCGTTATCCAGCTGGCACCGATTCTTTCTGTCATGATCATCTTCAGAAAACGGTTGACCGCATCGTTGGAGATCTGGAAGAAGCTGATCGCCGCTTTTATTCCGGTGGGTATCATCGGCTTTTTGTTTGCCGACCATATCGATGCCCTTTTCAGTGTCGACCTGATACCGCTTTGGATGTTTATCACGGGTCTTTTGTTTATTATTATCGAACGCTATCATAAAGAGGACCGGTGTGATCTTTATGAGATCGAGCACGCTTCCTACAGACAGGCAGT
>JBFEYF010000048.1:0-11419 GCA_041562295.1 Sulfurimonadaceae bacterium | reverse complement strand
GATGAATATCCCCTACCTTAGAATGGGCGAGCCTTTTCCCCATGCCAGTCAGGCTAATGAACACGGTATCGTGGCCTACGGCGGGGATCTGAGTCCGACACGTCTGCTTAACGCCTACCGTGCCGGTATCTTCCCCTGGTATTCCGAAGGGGACCCGATCCTTTGGTGGTCTCCCAATCCGCGATGTATTTTACTGCCTGAAGAGTTCATCATACGCCGTTCTTTGGCCAAGCGCATCCGTAACGGCGGATTTGAAGTGAAGTTTGACCATGATTTTCGGGGTACGATAGAATCGTGCCGCAAGGTGGATGGCCGCGATAAAGAGGGGACCTGGATCCTGCCTGAGATCATAGAAGCCTACGATGAACTCTACGGTATGGGGTATGCCCACTCGATTGAGACCTATTTAAACGGTGAGCTGGTAGGGGGGCTTTACGGTGTGAGTATAGGCGGTGCCTTTTTCGGCGAATCGATGTTTAGCAAAGTACCGGACGCATCAAAGATCGCTTTGGCAGCATTGACTCAGTTTGCCAAAGAGCAGGGCTTTTTATTTGTCGATTGCCAGATCCCGACAGAACATCTGCTTAGCCTGGGCGCTATCTGTGTCGAACGGGATCTCTTTTTGGAGATGCTCGATGCCAGTGCGACACATGATACTTTGATGGGCTCATGGCGCGACAGGCATGTGAACCTGGATGTATAGCTACGACATCAAAGTAAAAGCGCTTTTCACTTCGCCCAAACATAACTATTTCGGGCATAAGAATAATATCCCCTCCGGTCACGAAACGGTTTCCCATACTGAGATTAGGTGTGTTACGGACAAAGGTATCGAAGGTGACCGCTTTTTTGATATAAGGCCCGGGTATGACGGTCAGGTAACCTTTTTCAATGAAGAGGTTTATCAGCTGATACAAAAAGAGCAGCAACTTCTTGATAAAGAGAGCGTTGCCAGAGAACTTTTCAGACGCAATATCGTGCTTGAAGGTGTCAGTGTCGTAGAGCTGATCGGAAAACGGTTTGAGATAGGGGGTGTCGTTTTTGAGGGTGTCAAACACTGTGCCCCTTGCCGCTGGATGGACATCATGATGGGTAAAGGTGTGATGAAGCTGATGAAAGGGCGGGGCGGACTTAGGGCTAGAGTGGTTAAAGGCGGTACGTTATACCGTGGTGCCCAACAGCTTCTTTGCGATGAAGCACTTAGTTTTGACCCTACAGAACCGCTTCACTATCCCAAAATACCCTAAGAGACTATTTCTTTGCAGGCTGCATCATCAGTTGGTTCTCTTTGGAAAGCTCCTGCGCATGCAAAATCATACTGCGGGTCTGTACCTGTTCTTGTAGGACCTCGTCAAGCTTTAGTAAGATCTCTTCGAGCAGGTTTTGCGCTTGTTTGAGTGTCTGAATCTCCTTGCGCTGCTCGGTAAGAATGTACTCCATATAGCTTAAAAAATTTTCAACCTTCTCTTTGGATGCCTCTTCTTTAGCCTGCTGCTCACTGCTGAGACGAAGATAGGCGCTCTTATAAAGAATCGCAGCGATCACTTTTGGGGAAACCTTCAGTGCCTGCAGGATATCGATATCTTCGGAGGAGAGTCTTTTGTAGCCGCCTTGAAGAGATTTGATCTGGGCGACAAGGATCTCTGATGCACGCCCTTTGCGGCCCAGTCTGTAAATATCTCCGATCATCAGTGTATCGGGACCATCAAGCAGCAGTTTATACTTCACATCAGTGATAAGATCCGTAATTCCCGAGTATTGAAGTTTCAGCGCTTTAAGGGCTTCAAAATTGTCTGCTGCTATCAATTTTTTGATGGTGTCTTTAAGATAGTAGGGTTTGATAATAGCGATGTAGCTTTGAAGCTCATGCTTCTTTGCATACTCAAGCGGGGTGACTCTTGCTTTGTTAATCATAGTGGCCTGTTTTGAGTGTGTGAGAATAAATTCGATCAGGGGCTCTATAGCGACACTCTTAAGCGCTTCAAGCAGTACCGTATCGCCGCTTTTTTCGTCACGTACATTAATGTCGATACCGGCATCCAAAAGTGTCTGTAAAAGAGCACTGTCCCGGCTTTGAATCGCTGCCTGCCATAGGGAGAACTGCTGTTGCGATGCTTTAGGGCGACTTTTTTTGAGTAAAAAAGCCGCTGCTTTGGCACGCCCGTGTTTAAGAGCATAGTGTAGCGGTGTGAGCCCTTTGAGATCTTTGGCGTCTAACGAAAGTTTCTGTTTGATGAGATAGGCAAGCGTCTTTACCGCTTCGTTTTGTGCTGCCAGGTGAAGGAGGGTGGCCCCGTTGGTGTCTTTATAGCTGCTATCAGCTCCCTGAAGGATCAGGAATTTGACGAGGTCGGGAGTATCGGAATACATGGCCATCGCGAGGGCACTTTTACCCGAACGGTCCTGTACACTTAACGAGGCGCCGTGATCCAAAAGGATCTGTACCATTTTCAGGTCCCCTTTTTTTATAGCAGTAAGCAGGGGTGTCATCCCCTCTTTGGGCTCGGCGGCATCAACCGAAGCCTGATGTTCCAAAAGAAGTTGTGTCACACTGTAGTGGCCGTATGTTACGGATAAAAGAAGTAGGGGTGTCCCGTCGGAATCGGTGAGATCTGCCGGAACCTGTGCTTTTAAATAGCGTCCGACAGATTTCAGGTCGCCGTTTTTGACCGCTTCGATCATAGAAAGCTTTTGATAGGCAGAGGCCTCTTGGGCTGTTTTTGTCTCTATCGGCAGCGGCTGTTTGGGGGCACACCCTGTTAAAATCAGTAAAAATGAGAGTAAAAGGAGTCGGAAGGCTTGGAGTCGGTTCATAAGAAATCCTTATAAAAGCATATAGATGATTATAGCACCTATACACTTTTAAAGGAGTTGAAAATCCGTTGTTTAGGATAAAAGAAGTTTGTCGATAGCAACCCAGGTAATGGCACTGGCAAAACCGGCAGCAAAACCGGCGAGAACGTCATCACCCATAACACCCCATCCCCCTTTGACATTACGGTCTATTCGGCCGATGAATGAGGGTTTGAGAATATCGAAAATTCTAAAGTAGATGACGCTTAACATCAGCGGCACAAAAATGGCAAGTTCAAAACTTTGATACGCCTCTAACGGGATGGAGACCCCCGGTGCGATAGAGATCGCGATAAAGACACCCGCTACTTCGTCGATGACGATCTTCTTTTCGTCATGGCTTCCGCTCTCCTTTTCATACTCCGATACCGCTTTGGCTCCGGCGATAAAAAGAAAAAGTCCCAACAAAAAGAGCGTCGTCTGTGGCAGGTACAAAAGAATACCCAAGGCAAACGGCACAGCGGCCAATGTCCCGAATGTACCGGGTGCGACAGGGATTTTCCCTACATAAAAAAAGGTTAAAAAGAGTTCTCTCATAAAGATCCTATGTTAGTGATGTGGTCTGGTACAGACGCATAAGTTCAAGATAAAAATCGCGTTCGTTATGCTCTTCCAAGATTCCTGCATTGGGCAGGATGTCATAATAGAGTTTTTCCAGGTTCTTAAAGCGCTTGGGAAAAAGGTGGGCAAGGACCATGGAGGAGAGCTCTTTACGCATCAGTACGGCAGGCGGCAACAGCCCTGTCTTCATCAGCTCCAAGATCGACTCGGAGTGGTAGGAGATATGGTGGTGCTGCCCGTGCGGACAGGTCTTGATACTGACCAGTGTCTTGCAGGTATTACAGTAGACATATTCACTGACGGTTGTGACTTCGATATCGATCCCCTCTAGGGTATCAAGGATAGACTTATTGGTGTTATGGTCATAATACATACCGATACCGGCATGGTTTTCACCGATGATAAGACGGTCACAGCCGTAGTTCTTGGCAACGATCGCATCCAAAATGACTTCGTTAAAACCTGCAAAGAGGTAGTTCGTCTCAAACGGTACGATGACGACACGGTTTTTGGGCAGATAGTTGCTGGTATACTCTTCAAGTACTTCATAACGGATCTTGTAGCCAAGGTCGGTGTCATTAAAAGGTTTGAGCAAAAACAGAACCAGCAGATCGGTCTTCTCCAAAGCTTGGCGGATAACACGTTCATGCCCTCTGTGCAGAGGGTTGGCTGCGATCATAATGGCTGTCATATGTTTGGCATCCACAAGTTCTTTGGCTTGTTGGATCAGCTCGATATTGGCCTTGATACTGCTTTGGTTGATCGTATATTCACCGGATACACTGTAGGGTCCCAGACGTTCCGCTGTCGCTTCTACTCCCGGGTGACTGAGGTTATCGGTACCGTAGATCTGTTTGAGGCGTTCTGAAATATCGATTTCAAAGATCTCATCGACACAAATACTCCCGATCGGTTCCCCTTCACAAAAAAGGTCAAGGTAGTCCCCTTTTTGGGCATTTTCCAATACTTCGATATTGCGTTTTCCGCTGGGAGTCAATAAGAAGGGAAAGGGGAAAGTACGGTTTTGATAGGTCATACTTTTATTAAGCTGGTTGGACTCCTCTTTGGTCATAAGGCGTTCCACGGGAGCTAAAAGGCCGGCTTTGGCCAACGAAAGGGCAGAGACTGCCTGCTTGTCTATAAAAAGCGCTTTATTTTTTCTTGATGATGCCATACTTTTTACGTTTCTCCCAAAGGCTTTTTCTGGAGATTCCAAGCTTTTTGGAAAGCTCGGTATCGGGATATTTATGTTGATAGTTTAGGATAATATATTTAACATAATCCTCAATCGGCATAATATCACCCTGATCGAAGACCTTATTGTCACTTTTTAGCTCAATAGTACGCAGATCTTCCGTCTCAGAGTTATCGGTCGTAGAGATAAGGATGTTTCTGTCTGCTATCAGTTCCAAGAGCGATTTTCGCTCACTGCGTTTAAGCAGTTGGAATTCTGTCAGGTAGATAAGCTCCTGTTTGGGGAGCATCTTGATCTCATCAAACGCCGACGGATCCGAGAGCGCGATAAAGTGTAAAAATCTGTTTTTTTGGCGGGCGTAGTCAAAAGCGAATGCATCGGCATGTTTTTGAAAATTGGAGAAGATCAAAAGGGGCAGAGCCTCGTCATCGATATGGTCTTTGAAAGAGTGCGCTTTGAAACTCTTGGAGAGATAGCGCTCATAGGTCTTATTCTGACGCTTAAGGTGTTCAAATGCCTGGAAATGGTCGATCTTTCGAATCAGCTCTTCGATCATAAACGGCTTGAGAATGTAGTCGTTCGCACCTGCTTGTAGCGGTTTGGATACCGTATCGTTGGAGATATAACTGACCATAAGGATGATGATCGAGTTTTTATAGTGCTCGATGACCGGATAAAAGTTCTGACCTGCGATGTTGGTAGAAAGAAGTACGATATCGTAATGCTCTTTACGTTTTGCATCATTGATCGATGCCGCCTGTTCACAATGGTGCCCATGTTCTTGCAGCTTGCCTGCGATACTTTGTGCCAAATAGAGTTCATTTTCTACAATAAGAATGTTCATAGTTTATAGCGTCCAATCAAAATATTTAAGTGTTGCGGCTGCTTGTACGGCAACCCCCTCTTTACGTCCTACAAAGCCGAGCTTTTCTGTTGTCGTTGCTTTGATATTGACATGAATAGGATCCAGTTTTAAAATCGAGGCGATAGATCGTCTCATAGCCAGCTTATGGGGGCTGAGTTTGGGCTGTTCGGCCATAATCGTCAGGTCGACATGATTGATAATAAATCCAAATTGCGTGATTTTATCGAAACAGGTTTGAAGAAGTTCTTTAGAATCGATATTTTTATAGGCTGCATCACTGTCGGGAAAGAGTGTGCCGATATCATCCATGCCTGCCGCACCCAAAATAGCATCGATCAGTGCATGGATCGCTACATCGCCGTCGGAGTGTGCTTTGAACCCGTAGTCGAGATCTTCTATAATGATACCGCCCAGTGCCATAGGCTTTCCCTGTTCAAACGGGTGGACGTCAAAGCCGGTTCCGACGAAATAGTCAGCAGAGGGTTTTATAAAACAGGGCATCTTCTGGATATCGGTCAAGGTAGTCAGCTTGTGGGCATCCTCCTCTCCCCGGATAAATGTGCGGGTGCCACCGTTGGCGACAATGGCGGAGCTGTCATCTGTATATTCGATATCTGTCTGAAGTGCTTTGATGAGCAGTTCGGTTTTGGAAAGCTGTGGCGTCTGTATGCGCATCAGATCATCACGGTTAATTGTTTCTTTTTGATACACAGTCGTGTCATAAACAGGTAAAAATGGTACGACACAGTCACTATTTTTTGCATTTTTTACAAGAGCGTCTATAAGTGTTTCAGAAATACACGCCCTAGCCGCATCGGTAACCATGACATACTCACTCTCTACAGAAGATAAAGCATTTTTCAAAGACTCCTGACGGCTCTTTCCCCCTGCGATAACCAAGTGTTCCGTATGGTTTTGCATGTAGCCGACCTCATTTTCATGGGCAGCTATGATAATTTTTGAAAAGAGGTTCAGTGACTCAAACTGCTTGACGACATGAAGCCACAAAGGGTTACAGCCGATACGTAACCACTGCTTTTTCACACCCATTTTAAAGCGTGAAGAGCTTCCGGCCGAGAGTATAATAAGTGAAAAATCGGACAATTTTTATCCTTTTTCCTTTTTTGTGTTACGAAAGTATACAGCCTCAAAGCTTTCTTTTATCTTGTATATGTTAAATTCTGAAAAATTTACAGAAAAAGAGGGTTCTTTCCTTCTGTTGACGTGAGTACTATATATATAAGGAGATCATATGAGAACCGAATGGGTAAAAAAGAGAGAAAATGACACATGCCGTACTCAGATGTATTATGCCAAGCAGGGCATCATTACGGAAGAGATGGAGTATGTCGCCAAGGTTGAAGACCTTGACCCAGAACTGGTACGTAGTGAAGTGGCACGCGGTCGTATGATTATCCCAGCGAATATCAATCATACAAACCTGGAGCCGATGGCTATTGGAATTGCCGCCAAGTGTAAGATCAATGCCAATATCGGTTCCTCAGCACTGGCAAGCGAAATCGAAGGAGAGGTCGAAAAGATCCAGGTATCCCAAAAGTATCAAGCGGATACCGCGATGGACCTCTCTACGGGCGGTGATCTGGATGAGATCCGTAAAGCGGTTATCGCCGAGTCCAAGATCCCTATCGGAACGGTACCGATCTACCAGATCCTTCATGATGTAAACAACAAGATCGAAGATCTTTCTATAGATGTTATGCTTGAGGTATTGGAGCGTCAGGCCCAGCAGGGTGTATCGTACTTTACGATTCATGCAGGCTTCCTTTTGGAGACCATGCCGAAAGTGGCTAAACGTAAGATGGGTATCGTATCGCGCGGGGGCTCTTTGATGGCTGCCTGGATGATGCACTACCATAGAGAAAACCCGTTTTATACAGCGTTTGATGATATCCTGGATATTTGTGCACGTTATGATGTTTCACTATCACTGGGTGACAGTCTGCGTCCGGGATGTCTGGCTGATGCGAGTGATGATGCGCAGCTGGGTGAGCTCAAAGTGCTGGGCGAGCTGACACTTCGTGCCTGGGAGAAAAATGTTCAGGTTATGATCGAAGGTCCGGGACACGTTCCGATGAATCAGATCGAGCGTAATATGAAGATCCAGCGTGAATATTGTCACGAAGCACCGTTTTATATCCTTGGACCGTTGGTTACGGATATCGCGGCAGGATATGACCATATCTCTTCGGCTATGGGTGCGGCTATCGGCGGATGGCACGGTGCATCGATGCTCTGTTATGTAACACCTAAAGAGCACCTGGGTCTGCCGAACGCGGAAGATGTACGTGAAGGTATCATCGCCTACAAGATCGCGGCACATGCGGCGGATATCGCACGCGGTAGAAAAAATGCCCGGGATGTGGATGACGAGATGAGTGATGCACGTTACAAATTCGACTGGGAAAAACAGTTCGAACTTTCACTGGATCCTGAAAGAGCCCGTGAGTATCATGACGAGACACTTCCACAAGATGTTTTTAAAGAGGCAGAGTTCTGTTCTATGTGTGGACCGAAATTCTGTTCGTACAAGATTACCCAGGATATCATGGACAATCCTGAAGCTATTGCAAAAATTGCCGAAGAGGCAGCTGCTGCAACAGCCGGCTAAACTTTCATTTCACCGCATCGCGGTGAAGTCAAAAATACCTCTTTTATAACAAAACGACTACAAAAACTACAAAAATCATAAAATTTAGCAAAAAATATTAAAAAAAGTAATAAACTTCCTGAAATTTAGGTATAGTATATAAATGTTATTTTAAAGAGGTTAGAATATGTCAGATCAAATGAGCAAAGGTACCGTTAAGTGGTTTAATGATGAAAAGGGTTATGGATTTATCCAGCAGCAAGATGGTTCAGATCTATTTGTTCACTTTCGTCAAATTAATGGTCAAGGTCGCCGTTCTTTAGTAGAAGGCCAAGAAGTATCGTATGAAGTCGGAGAAGGGCTTAAAGGTCCTCAGGCAGAAAACGTAACGGTTATTTAATAACACTCTTCAGAGGCTTAGTGCAAGCCTCTACTCTTTTTTTAAATCCACCACCATTTTCGAAGACACGTTTTATTTTACAGTAGAGCCTTTTGATATATAAAGCAGACAGATAATCGATTTGAAGTGATAGCGCTAGGATAGATGGATGTCAGAAGTATATACCCTCCGCAGAAGGTATATAATGAAGTGTTAAAACGTTTTGGATTTAACGAATTCGGGATAGCTTTCGATACCGCATTCATCATAATCAAGACCGTTATACTCACTCTCTTCATCACTTCTAAGGCCAAAGATCTTTTTAATGATGTATACGATGATAAAAGATACAGGAAATACAAACAGCCCTACGATGACGATATCTTTAAGCTGCATCATAAGAGTATAGTCGCTGTTAAAAAGTGCTACGGCCAACGTACCCCAGATACCGTTGACAAGGTGAACCGAGATCGCACCGACGGGGTCGTCGATTTGGATCTTATCAAAAAACGGTACAGCGAGGACTACCAGTGCACCACCGACAGCACCGATGATGATAGGCTCCCATAGGCCTACGACGTCTGCCCCGGCCGTGATCGCGACAAGACCGCCTAACGCGCCGTTGAGGATCATCGTAACATCCAGTTTCTTATAGCGTGTGTAGACCATAACGGCTGCTATAATGGCACCTGCAAGTCCTGCTGTATTGGTATTGACAATGATCATACTGACCAGGTCGGCATTCTCTTTGGATGAGATCTGGAAGTTCGAACCGCCGTTGAAGCCGAACCAGCCGATCCATAAGAGTAGTGCACCCAAAGTAACCAAAGGAATGTTTGAAGCCGGAATAGGGCGGATCTGACCATCTTTACCATACTTGCCTTTACGCGGTCCCAATACCATACTAGCTGCCAATACAGCCCAACCGCCTACGGAGTGGATGACAGTTGAACCGGCAAGGTCATGCATGTCACCTAAAAAGCCGCCGCCCCAGATCCAGTTGCCCACCAACGGATAGATAAGGCCGGCCATAAATACGGCAAAAACCATAAATGGTAGGATCTTGATACGTTCGCTGACCCCACCGCTTATAATCGATACCGTTTTTGAAACGAAGGCCATTTGAAAGAAGAAAAAAGCGATCATACTGAACTCTCCGGCACTCGGCACTCCGTTGAGGAAAAAACCGTTGCCTCCAAACATCAGGTTGTAGCCCCAAAGAAGGAAGACAAATGAGGTGACGGCATAAAGCATCACGTTGCCTGTAAGTACGGTGACGACATTCTTTGTACGTACCAAACCGGCTTCAAGCATCGCAAAGCCCGGAGCCATCAAGATAATCAGCACTGCTGAAAAGAGTAAAAAGAAGCTGTCAATGACATAAGATATAGATACTACATCCATTGTTAGAACCTTTGTGACAAAATTGTCGTATTTTAGTAGAAAAAAGATTGATTTGGTATTAAGGTTTGATTAAATTTTAGGCAGTGATGGGTAAGAGGTTTGAGAAAGCGGAACGTAGGTGGATAAAGAGGCTATCCAATAGCCTCTTCATCTGTTTCACCCGTACGGATACGAACAATTTTGTCGATATCGCTGACGAAGATTTTACCGTCACCGATCTTACCTGTCTTAGCTGACTCGACGATAGCATCTACCATCTCATCTACCTGGTCACTTGCAACAACAAGTTCCAGTTTGATTTTCGGTAAGAAGTCAACAACATATTCCGCGCCGCGGTAGAGTTCACTGTGCCCCTGTTGACGACCGTATCCTTTAACCTCAGATACTGTCATACCGTTAACGCCCTTTTCAGATAGAGCATCTTTGACGTCTTCTAGTTTAAAAGGCTTGATAATCGCTTCAATCTTTTTCATTTTCGCTCCAAATTTTATTGATTCGTTTAAGTTAATCGTATATTACAATTATTTAAGGTTTTTTGCAAACTCAGGGTATGCTTCCAAACCAGTCTCGTGAATGTCCAGACCGTCATACTCTTCCTCTTCTGTCACACGAAGACCCATAGCCATTTTGATGGCATACCAGACTGCAAATGATAGAACAAAAGTAAACAGACCGATGACGATAACACCTGTCAGTTGCGGCAAGAATGAACCGTTACCAAGGATACCTACCGCGAGTGTACCCCAAATACCGTTAACCAAGTGAACCGAAAGTGCACCAACCGGATCATCGATACGGATTTTATCAAAGAACTTAACCGCTGCAACGACTAGGATTGCTGCTATCAGACCGACTTCAAAAGCGTACATCATACCCGTATCAGGAGCAGCAGTAACCGCTACAAGACCACCGAGAGCACCGTTAAGTACCATAGTAAGATCAACTTTTTTGTAAACAAACTGAGTAATAAGTGCTGCTACAACCGCACCTGTCGCTGCTGCCATATTTGTAGAAGCTACAACTAAAGCGATTGCATCTGCGTCACCTTTACTACCCATGGCCAGTTGAGAACCGCCGTTGAAACCGAACCAACCCATCCATAGAATGAATGTACCCAGTGTCGCTAACGGAAGGCTTGAACCTGGAATAGCACGAACTTTTCCGTCTTTGCCATATTTGCCTTTACGGGCTCCCAGCAGTAATACACCTGCAAGAGCAGCAAAACCGCCAACAGCGTGAACGATAGTCGAACCTGCAAAGTCAGAGAACCCTTCTAGCAGACCGCCTTCACCGGTAAGTGAACCGCCCCATGTCCAGTGACCCTGAATCGGATAGATAACAGCAGTAAGTATAACCACGAAGATAAGGAACGGCCATAACTTCATACGCTCAGCGATCGTTCCAGAAATTACAGAAGCAGCTGTAGCTACAAACACTACCTGGAAGAAGAAATCCGCCATATAAGAGTGGTCATCATAGCTGATACCGCTTAGCATCACGCCTGAACCCATAAATGCATTACCTTCACCGTACATGAGGTTGTAACCGATAAAG
>JBFEYF010000047.1:0-11480 GCA_041562295.1 Sulfurimonadaceae bacterium | reverse complement strand
TGACGACGGAGGCGACAGTCAGATTATCGGAAAGTGCAAGCGGCTCAATGCGGTGCGACAGAAGGCTTCGGATGATCTCGTGGGTCAGCATGGTTGCGAGTGCTTGAAGCGTACTCTCCCTAGAGGGGTGTTGATGTGTCGCTTCGGCAATAAATGCAGCAATGAGTCTGTCGATCTCAGCGGGTTTATCATGGATGATTTTTGCTTTAAAGAGGGGTTCTTGATCGCTATATAAAGTGAAGATGTTTTCAAAAAAAGCGGGTTCGATGAAGAGGGCGCTGTATTTGGGCGGATAGTAGTTTTGGATCTCATGGTGTTCGATATAGGGAGAGAGGGCAAGCATACTTTGCGGTACTGACTCGAAGGTCTCAGTTCCGATACACAGCGTCGCTTCACTGTCATAAGAGATCACAAACATATAGGAGGGGTGGCTGTGGTCCGGCGTGACCGCATAGCCGCATTGTCCTCCGACAGGCATATAGATCGAGAGTTTATCATGGATATAGCTATCGACAAAAGTGAGATCTTCAGCTGTGATGGTGGGACCGACCAGCTTTTTGCTGATGGCAAGATCTTTTTCGGTTACCTTCACAGAGCCCCCAGAAGATAGGCGATCAAAAGTCCCACGACGGTGCCCAGAAGATAGCCGAAGGTCGCCATCGCGACACCGACGGGGATCAGTGAACGGTGGTAGGCACCGGCTAAGATAGGGGCGGAGGCGATCCCTCCGATATGTGACAGCGAGGCTACCCCGATCGTAAAGAGATCGAGTCTGAAAAGTTTGGCTACGGTGACCATGATCAGGGCATGCGTCACTAAAATGAGTGCAGCCGAGAGCAAAAAGCTACCCAGCGAGAGCACTCCCGCCAGCGAGGCCTTATAGGCGATGAGGGCGATGATAAGGTAAAGCATCGCGTCGGCTACGCTTTGGACCCCTGAAAGATCTCTGAGCCGGGTAAACGAAGCGGCGATACCCAAAAGCGTAGCCAAAATAACACTGTAAAAGGTCGCAGAGACAAACCCGCCTTGGGGCAAAAGCTGTGAGAGGATATTGACACCCAGTGCTACGGCGACAGATAGTACGATGATGCGGACGTAGCTTTGGGTAGAGCTTGAGATGGGACAGCTATCTTCGTCATCAAACTCCAAAAGCGTTCCTGCCCGGGTTAAGCGGTTAAACAGATGCGCATAGGGAACCAGGGATAAAAGCAGGATCACCCAGAGGGTGTAGAGGATCGTATCGACGGCGATGACGCTTCCCAACTGGGAAGCGGGGAGTTTCACGACGCTGGAGACGGCGATCATGTTGACCGTACCGCCCGACCAGCTGCCTGCCAAAGTAGCCAGACTTTGAGCCGCATACTCAAAGTGCAAAAAGGGGAGCAGGTAAAAGAGGGCTACAAAGGCGGTGATGAGTGAGAGGGTCGTGGCGAAAAAGGCCAAAACCATCTTCAGACCCAGCTTTTTGAAGATATCGGTACGGAAGTTCAGCATCATCAAAAAGATCATCGCGGGCAGCAGATTGGCTAGCGTCGTCTTGGCGGTTTGGGCCACTTCGGCAGAGGGATCGATAAGACCTGTAGCGGATGAGGCCATGATAAAGAGATAGATCACCAGTACCAAAGGAACGAAACGGGTCACTTTCAGGGGGAGTTTTTGATAGCCCCAGGCAAGCAGTGCGACACTAAAAAGGATATAGCCGAAAAACGTGATCATGGTGCTCTGAGCAGACCCAAATCTTTGGTGGCGTTATAGACACGATCGACAAATTCGGGGTCGGGGTCGCTTTTTTCGGTGCGGTAGGCGGGATCTTTTTCAAGCCAGAGCGGGTGGTTTTCGAACTTTCGGTACTCGTAGTGGCCGATGAGGTAGCGGATCTTGGGAAACTTCTGCTTCAGGTGCGCCACCAGACGGACGTTGGCCTCATACTGCTTTTGAGTGAGGTTTGCCTGCGCGATGCCCTCGACCTTGCCGCCGCCGACGTTTTCGATACCGATGGAGCTGTAGTTCAGACCGATCACATGGCGGGCCATCTGGGTTTCGGGCATCAGGCGGTAGATAGCACCCTCCCTGTCAACAAGAAAGTGGGCCGAGACATTGACCTGGCCTGCCGCACTGACACTGCCCCAGGTCGCGTTGATCTCTTCGGGGTTAAAGAGTTCATAGGTCGATTCGAGTGAATCCTCTTCGCTCCAGTGCAGTACGATCATCTTGGGATCGATATCGATTGTAGAGACGTTGAGATCGTAGTGTGTTTTGATATAGGTTTTGGTCATCTCGACCCTTTTGTCGCCAAAAGAGATAGGCGTGTCGATGATGATAAGAGCGGGCTGTGTGAGGTAAACGATCAGGGAAAAAATAATGAGAGTCAGGGTAATAATCGCTATAAAGGGGCGCATCTTATCTCCGGAAATTGATATGAAGCAGTATCATACCCAAAATCGTAAGGATCAGGTAAAAGCCGATGTAGGGATCCCAAAGCATCAGCAGACCCGCGATAACGATAACCAGCCAAAAGATCAGCGTGATGCTCATCAAAAAGATGAAAGCGAGAACGAGCGAAGTCGCTTCAGGATAGGCGGCATGAGATCTGAGGATAAAGGCTTTGACTCTTTGCAGCAGCTGCTTGACCATCAAAGCCTCCTCTTTTAGTTGCTAATAGTCTAACATAAAATCACTCTTTTGTCTTACAGGTATTGATCCCCGTAAGCAGGTAGATTGGGCAGAAACGAAATACCGAGGTGGCGATCAACAGGGCACCCAGAATGCCTACCGTCCAGGAGCCGACGACCGGTCCCGAACCCAATACGATGATCCCCAGTATATAGCGGATAACGCGCTCTTTTGAACTCACATTGCACATGATGGATCCTTTTTATGATCTTTATGTAGTCTACATTGTAAAACGGCAAACTGTAAACAGAACTAACGGGAACTATCTAATGAAACAGATTCAACTTAAGATTATATGGATGGGGCGAAGTAGCTACTTTATTACTAAAAATTATGTTATGATAATTGATATTATCCCTGAAAAGAAGGCGTTATGAGTATTTGTCATAAAGATAAAGAGACAGACGAATGGTTTTTCCCAAAAGACCGCTTTATTATCAGTGAGACTGATGAACGCGGTATCATCACCTATGTCAATGATGTCTTTTGTGAAATCGCGGATTATACAGAAGAGGAACTGATAGGTCAGCCTCATAATATCGTGCGTCATCCCGATATGCCAAGAGCTGCATTTGCAGATCTGTGGGAGAAGATCCAGGGACGCGGGTTTTGGACAGGTTATGTCAAAAACAAACGGCGTGACGGAGCCTACTACTGGGTATTTGCAACGGTACTTCGGCATGTGGACCCGGACGGGACAATAAGTTATCTGTCATTGAGAACGGTACCGGAACGGCATAAGATCGAGGAGTTGATCCCGGTTTATAAAGAGATGCGCTCCAAGGAGTAAGCAGAACGCATCACAAAGTGCCCGTCAAGGAGCACTGCAAGGTTTAGGTTTAGACAGGGACCACTTCGGTAGAATAGTTTTCGATGGTCTTAGTTTCAGCTTCCTCTTCGACAAGCTTCTTACCTTTTCTTCCACCGTAATAATCTTTTAACTCTTGTTTGAACGTTTTAAAGTAGTCATGGAACTTATCCGGTCCCAGGACACCTACGGCATAGATCTCATCATCGGATACTTCCAAAATGATAGAGGCTAGACCCTGTTCTGCCGGACCTGCGATGTTTTTCCCGCCCTCTTTGGGGTTGAACGCCGAGAGGTGGGAAGCACAGACGATGACACCTTTACGGTCGCAAGACATGGTCTTTTGATTCCCCGAGTAGGTGACAAAGTTGGTATCCGGTGTCGGGTGCGTCATCTGGTGTGAACAGATGGCAGAGTAGGCTACCAGTGTCCCGCCTTTACCGACGCCCCCTTTCCAGACATAACTCTCACCGTCTGCACTTTTAAGCTTGACATCACGCGGTGTCGCGGCAAGCAGATTGATCATCATCGATGGTGTCGATCGGTAGGGATAGTTGAAAATATAGGCCTGCTCTTTTTTCAGTTGTGAAAATTTAAGTGCATTGCCCGATTCGTCAACGAGTTTGACTTTGTTATAACTTTTGTAAAGTCTGCCGTCTTCAGCTCTAAGCTCCATTTTCAGCAGTGACGGGGAGCAGACAACCGCCGCTCCCACTGCACTGATCTTTAAAAAATCTCTACGTTCCATAGATTCCTCTGCCTTTTATTGATTTACGACTTACGAAAATAGATCGCTCATGATACCGCGGTACCACTCACGTGTCGCCTTCGCTGTCATTTTGCTTCTGTATTTACCAGATTTTTTATCTTTAGGGACGCTACCCTTACCTTTGATAACGAAACCGTTGAAGCTGAAGTCATGAAGAACCATGATACCCTCTTCAGGTTTGTCACCGACCATAGAGTAACAGACGTTACCCGCTTTAACCGTCTTATCTTTAACAGGTAGTGTATAAGATTTTCCGTGCAGGATATGAGCGATCTCTTTGGCACACTGCTTACCTGACCAGTTAGCTGTCTGACCGCTTGGCGGGATCGCATGACCTACAACGTCACCGACTGCATAGATATGCTCATCTGTTGCTGTACGGAAACTACATCCGTTCATCTTAACCTTACCGAAAGTATCGCTTGATGTTTCGATACCGGCCATTTCGATAACCGGGTTTGCTTTGTTAAGCGGCATGAGGTTAAGTACCTCATATTTAAGGTCTTTAGTTGTCGTTGTACCGTCGATATCATCTTTGTCTTTGAATGTCGTTGTCTTGATAGAGACAGATTTTTTGTCAAAATCTACATCCGCAACGCTAGAGTTCGGGTGGTACACGATGATGTCGGCATAGAGATCTTTCCATGACTCCATGAAGGCACCGAACTTGGCAAATTTAGCACCAGGGTTAACAACATGGACTTTACCCTGGATACCCTCTTTTTTCATATAGGCCGCGATCATACTTGCACGCTCAAACGGTGCCGGAGGACAACGGAATTTACCGCTAGGAGCAACGATAACGACATCACCGTCATCCATATTGTTCAGCTGACGTTCAAGAGCAACGTGTTCACCGCCAGGGATCAGTGCAGCCGGAGCTACGCGCTGTGCTTTTTTGATTTTAGCCGCATCCCATTTCGGAAACTGTGCTTCATAGTTGTAAGCGATACCCGGAGCCAGTACCAGGTAGTCATAAGCAATCGTACCTGCTGCAGTCGTTACAGTTTTGGCTTTGCGGTCGATACTTGTTACTTCAGAGTGAAGCAAACCGTAACCGTTGGCTTCTACCGCCTGCTGGTAATCGTGAACAAAAGTTCCAAGGTTGATACCCTTAAGCTTACCGAGATTGGTATTTGAGAATGGACAAGACATGAACGAATCATTCTTCTCAATGACTAGGACGTCGAACTTTTCATCGATTTTTTTCAGCTGCTTAGCTACTGTAAGACCGCCGAAACCGCCACCGATGATAACTACCTGGTGTTTACCAAGCATTTTAGAACTTTTAGCATCTGCGCCTGCAGCCTGAGGTCCCTGAGATGTTTGACATCCTGACAGTGCTGATGCCGCCAGTGCGCCAGCGCCTAATTTAAGTATATTACGTCTAGAAATTGCCATATTGTATGCTCCTATGTAATTTGGTTACAGAAAATCTTAACATAAAAAAAACTTATTGCTATCACAGAATCAAAATATTTGCGCTTTGTTAAAATAACTTTGTGATAAAAATGTGATAGCATGCTAAGAGTAAAAGAAAAAGTTATGGATAAGATGAATAAAGTATTAATAGTAGAAGATGATGAAGTGACTTCGGAGCATCTGAAGTTTTGTCTGGGAAAACAGGGGTATGAAGTGGTCGCGACGGCATCCGATACGTTGCAGGCCCGAAATAAGATACATATCTACAAGCCCGATGTGATCCTTTTGGATATCAGCCTGGATGAGGAGAGTGACGGAATATCTCTGGCACGCTTTATTCGCAATGAGTGCCATGTCCCTTTTATCTATCTCAGTTCCCACAGCGAACCCGACTATATAAGAAAAGCGCAGGAGACCAAACCCTACGGTTATCTGGTCAAACCTTTTGAGCCTAACAGTCTGCATACGACGATACAGATGGCCCTGGCAAAGTTCGAAGAGTCCCTAGAACAAAAACAGTCGCTCAAAAGTGCCCATAAAGAGAAAGAGGCTTTGGAAAAGCTGCTGGCGCACACCAAAAACGGTGATACCATGACACAGGAGTTCGGCCAGGGGTACAGCTTCAACCATGAGACACTGGAGCTTTCTTATAACGACAAGCTGATCTCGCTGACCAAGAACGAAAAACTGGCGATGCAGCTTCTGTTGGCACAGATGGGACATACCGTCGATTTTGAGACCCTGATCAGCTATGTCTGGGAAGATGACGGGGCAACACAAAACAGCGTACGCACGCTAATCTGGCGGTTGCGGTCCAAACTTCCTACCGAAGTTATCGAAAATGCTTCAGGACAGGGTTACGCTATCAAATCCTAGGGAGTTGACGGCATCCAAAAGCTGCACCAGCACTCTTTGGTAATCGATCTCATTTTGGGCTTTGGCCCCCATCTCCATCTCTTCAGCCAGTGCGATCACCTTGGCAAAGCCGAAGTTGGCCGCACTCCCTTTGATCTTATGGGCCATCTTTGAGATCTGGGGATACTCTTTTTGCGCCACGGCATCTTTGAGGCTCTGCAGGTTGGGCGTGATATTCTTCTCAAAAATCTGTAACAGATGCTGCAGTTCATCTTCGTGCAGCTCAAGCTGTAGTGCAAGGGACTGTATATCGAGTCCGGTGACCTTCTGTTTCAGATAGCGGCCGAAAAGCTCCTGAAGTTTATCGATCTGGATAGGCTTGGTCAGGAAGTAGTCACAGCCGTTGGCAAGGGCACGATCTTTGACCTGCGGTGTGGCATTGGCACTGAGGATGATAATCGGCGTTTTCTCTTTATGCGATTCGCGTTCGTAGTTTCGCATCGCAGCAGCAGCTTCAAACCCATGCATCTGCGGCATCTCGTCATCCAAAATGACCATATCAAACTGGTGCTTGTTAAAGGCCTCTATCGCCTGGGGACCGTTATGTACCAGCTGGAAGGTGAGACCGAAGCGTTTGAGAAGGATCGAGATCAGCTCAAGGTTGTCCTCGTTATCTTCCGCAACTAGGATATGCGCCTGGAAGTGGTGCCTATCCTTTTTCTCTTCGGTATGGAGGTTTTTCAGGGTCTCTTTTTGTGCGGTCTCATAGGGTATGTTCACCGTAAAGCAGGTACCTTCGTTCTCACGGCTTTGCAGCGTGATCTCACCGTTCATCGCGGCGATAAGCTCTGTGGTGATCGCCAGTCCCAGCCCGGTCCCCTCATGATCATTACTGGCCTGGATAAAGGGTTTGAAGATCTCGTTTTGGGCTTCGGCCGAGATGCCGATACCGTTATCCTGTACCTTGATCAGAAGGGTCTGCTCCTCAGATCCTATCGATATCTTGACATTCCCCTCTTTGGGCGTGAATTTGACTGCGTTGCTTAAGAGGTTGGAGATCACCTGTTGGATACGCATCACATCGGCTGTGATAAACGGAGGCAGGTCGGGTGAAAGAAAAGACTCCAGATGGAGGTTCTTCTCATAGGCGCTTTGGGCGAAGAGTTCGATAAGATGGCCGAAGGTCTTGCGGGTATCAAACGGCTGTTTGGTGATGGTGATCTGGGAGTTTTGCAGTTTGGAAAAGTCCAAAATATCGTTGATCAGATGGAGCAGGTGTTTGCCGCTGTGGGAGATGATCTCCAGATAGTGGGCATAAAGTTCTGAGTGGGTCTGCTCTTCCAAGATGGCGACAAACCCCAAAATCGCATTAAGCGGTGTGCGGATCTCATGACTCATGGCCGAAAGGAAGGACTCTTTGGCTTTGGAGGCTTCAAATGCCTCTTCGCGGGCGAGAACCAGCTTCGTTACGTCATAGCCGATGCTGATATACTCCATGATCCCCTGCATCGGATCCGAAAGCGGTACGATGGTGATATCGACGTAGTAGGGGGTACCGTCTTTCTTACGGTTTTTGATGGTCCCCTGGAAGATCCTGTCGGATTTGATCGCGCTCCACATATCGGTGAAGAACTCCGATGAGGTCTCTTCATGCCGTACGATATTATGGTTGGCTCCGATCAGCTCATCCTTGGTGTAGCCGCAGAGGTTGCAGAAGTTGTCGTTGGCATAGGTTATGATACCGGCGGTATCCGTTTTGGCAACGATAGCAGAAGCGTCGATCGCGTTTTTGTACTCGTTAAGCAGGGTGAGACTCTGGGCGATTACCTGCTCTTTTTGGTAGATGGTATCGGTATAGAGACGCAGGACTCCCGAAAAGTTGGAGTCAAAAAGGTAGCTGATGGCCGCGAAGATCTTCTGGGTGTTCATGTCATGCTCGTAGGTGACATCGATCATCGATTTTTTAAAGTGGCTGCAGAGGATAAAAAGTTCATCCGCACGCAGGTTCCGGTCCTTTAGATAGGAGAGGAACTCTTCCATGACCGGACAGCTGCCAAGCTCGCGATTACCCAGAATCACCTGTACGAAATAGTCAAAGACCCCGGAGGCATAATAGGAGACAAAGTGTTCGATATCGATATTATGGCGGTTGAGTATCGCTTTGACAACCTCCTGGTCGACCCATGAACGGGTCACCTCCTCTTTGGCCGCACTGAAGGCATCGATATGGAAACTGAGTACTTTAAGATGGTCTTGCAAGATGGACATAACGGTAACTTTTTCACTTTAATTTGGACACATTGTAGCGTAAGATAAAAAGTTTGTATAAGAAAAACTTCTTCTTTTATCATAGAAAGCGGTGCAAAAAAGGTAAAAATATGAGATAATAGTAGCCACTTCATATAAAAGGATTGCTATGTGTAATGTCGGAAAAGTTGACAGAATCATCAGAGCGGTATTGGGAGTTGCCCTCATCATTTGGGCTATCGCCGTTTCAAGCTGGCTACTCGGTGTCGTAGGTGCGATCGCGCTTGTGACATCGGTGATGAGCTTTTGCCCTCTTTATGCACTGCTAAAGATCAAAACCGGGTGTGCCAAAGAGTGATCGGCTCTGTCCTGCCTGGCGGGACAAGGCTCTTATAAGACTCTTCTTTACTGCTTTTTCAAGACTCCGTAGTATAATCGCGTTATGTTTTCACAGGTCCATAAAAATATCCAAAACTGGTATGCCCAAAACGGCCGTCATCACCTTCCGTGGCGTCAAACCGATGATCCCTACAAGATCTATATCTCCGAGATCATGCTACAGCAGACACAGGTGGCTACGGTACTGGATCGTTTTTATACCCCTTTTATAGAACAGTTTCCCACCTTGGAGTCCCTGGCATCAGCCTCCCTGGATGAGGTGCTTAAAGCCTGGGAAGGGTTGGGCTACTACCGCAGGGCAAAAAACCTGCACCATGCGGCGCAGAGTGTGGCACCCCGGATGCCACAGAGTGTAGAGGGGCTTATAGCCATGAAAGGGGTAGGGCAAAGTACCGCCCATGCTGTAGCCGCCTTTGCCTATAAAGCACCGGTGCCGATTTTGGATGCCAATGTCAAAAGGATTCTCTACCGCCTCTTTGCCAAAGAGAAAGCTTCGGATAAAGAGCTGTGGCAGATGGCCTATGACTTTTTTGACGCCCAACACCCTTATGAGTTTAACCAGGCGTTGATGGATATCGGGTCGATGATCTGTACTAAAAAGCCCCAGTGCGCATCCTGCCCGATCGAGCCCGCCTGTCTGGCAAGCGATATGGACCCCTTGGCCTTTCCCGCCAAAAAGAGCAAAAAAGCGGTACCCGTCAAAGAGCTGGCGATGATGATATACAGTGACGGTGAGAGACTGGGACTGATGCAGCGTGAAGGGGAGTTTTTACACGGTTTGTGGGGTTTTGTCCAAAAAGCACCTTCATCGGCACAGGGAGAAAAGCTGGGGAGTGTCGTGCATAAATACAGCCACTTTCATCTTTATGCGGATGTCTACAAAAGCTTCGAAAGACCGGATGGTCTGACCTGGTTTACCCCAAAAGAGCTTGAAAAGATCGCGCTTTCGACTGCGGATCATAAGGCATTGAAACTTCTATAGGCAGTTTTGTTCCATGACACTGATCTCCTTGTCCCCCATCAGCAGCAGCTGCTCATCGATATGTTGTAAAAGCTGTTTATTGGGGTACTCCATCATCTTGAGGATATAGCGTATCGTATTCAGGCGTGCCAGTTTTTTATCGTCCGAACGGATAACGACCCAGGGTGCGATATCGGTGTGCGAGGCTTTAAGCATCGAGAGTTTGACCTCCGTATAGGCATCCCAAAGATCCTGGGAAACCCTGTCAACAGGTGAGAGCTTATACTGCTTCAAAGGATCGGTCTCCCGCTTTTTAAAGCGTTTGGCCTGTTCTGCTTTGGATACGGAGAAGTAGAATTTAAAGAGTTTGATGCCTGAGTTAATCAGCATCTGTTCAAACAGCGCCACTTCGTTAAGAAACTCGGTGTGCTCTTTGGGCGTACAAAACCCCATGACCGGTTCTACACCGGCACGGTTGTACCAGCTGCGGTCGAAAAAGACGATCTCACCGGCCGAGGGGAGGTGCTTGGTGTAGCGTTGGAAGTACCACTGAGACTTTTCGGTATCGGAGGGTTTATCCAGTGCCACGATGCGCGCACCCCGCGGGTTGAGATGCTCGGTGATCCGCTTGATCGTACCCCCTTTGCCGGCCGCATCGCGACCCTCAAAGATCATCAGGATCTTCTCCCCGGTATCTTTGACATGGTTTTGGAGTTTGAGCAGTTCGATCTGCAGTTCTCTGAGCTGCTCTTCATACTGGATGACACTCTCTTTGACCCAGACCGGGACCCGTTTCTCTTTGCCTCTTTTTTGGTGCTTTTGTGATTCGTCGTTCTGGTCATTTTCGGAAGTGCGGCGGTCGGGGTGGATATGCTCGGTCAGCTCGTCACCGCTTTTTAAAGAGTCTTCGATCATGTCGCGTTTGGTACCCATAGCTGCTCCTTAGCTCTTTTTGTCTATTTTGAAAAACTGGGGCCGCAGCGTCAGTTCGGTTACGGTCGCCCCCTTGGGAAGTTCCAGGATCATCTTGACCGTATCGGCGATCGTCTGTGTGTCCAAAGCGGCATCCGAGGCCGGTTTGAAACGCAGTTCGTCGAAAAAAGCCGTGTCGGTCATATCGGGGTTGATCGTCACGACTTGCACCCCCGATTTTCGCACCTCCTCAAAAAGCGAAAGCCCGAAGGCTCGCAGTCCCGCCTTGGTCGCCGAATAGAGTGCCGAGAATTTGGCGTGTCTCGTCGCTTCGATGGAGGTGATGTTGATCAGGGTCCCCTCATATTTTTTAAGGCTTCTTAAAAAGATATTGGCCAAAAGCATCGGGGCTGTCAGGTTGACGGCCGTCATCT
>JBFEYF010000046.1:0-11979 GCA_041562295.1 Sulfurimonadaceae bacterium | reverse complement strand
TGATGGGCCTTTGACTGAAATCGATTCGATGACATCAGGGTAGAGTGTTCCTTGTGCCAAAAACTTGATACCGTCATGCTTTTTCGCCTCTTTTTCAAACTCTTCGATAAAGGTGTGTCCGATGATCTTTCGTTTCGTCTCTGGATCCGTAACACCTTCTAGTTTGCCAAGGAAATTATCTACTGCATCTACTGTTACCAAAGGTACTTTGAGGTTTATTTTAAAGATATTCTCTACAGATTCTCTCTCCCCTTTACGAAGCAGTCCGTTATCAACAAAAACAGGGATCAACTGATCGCCTATAGCTTCATACAACAGTGCTGCGACTACAGAAGAGTCTACACCACCGCTTAGTGCACATAGGACTTTCCCGTCACCTACCTGTTTGCGGATCTTTGCAATCTGCTCTTTAAGGAAGTGTCCCATATCCCATTTCTCTGTCACACCGCAGATATTACGTGCAAAGTTGCGTAACATCAGGTACCCCTCTTCTGAGTGCTGAACTTCAGGATGGTACTGCATAGCATAGATACGTTTTTCTTCATTGGCGATGGCCGCATACGGAGAGTTACCCGAGTGTGCAATCGGCTTAAAGCCTTCAGGAAGCGCGTCAACTCTGTCCGAGTGACTCATCCAGACAACACGGTTGTTTTCACAATCTTTAAAAAGGGGAGAAACATTACCGTGTTCTTCATTGATCACCAGCTCAGCTTTTCCATATTCGTGATGGTCAGATCGGATAACCGACCCGCCAAAATCTACAGCCAGACGCTGCATCCCGTAACAGATACCCAATACAGGCAGGCCCAGTTCATAGATCTTCTGATCTACTTCATACGCATCTTTATCATAGACTGAGGCTGGACCTCCACTTAAAATAATCCCTTTCGGGGACTTCTCTTTGATCTCATCCACTGTCGTAAAATAGGGAACGATCTCACAATAGATCTTCTCTTCACGCAGACGGCGTGCGATCAGCTGTGTATATTGTGATCCGAAATCAAGGACGATAATACTTACTTCTTTCAATTTATAACCTTTTAAAATATATCTCTTAGTGTGGGAGGTAGAGACCAAATACCTCAAACTGTACATACCAAACTACGATCGATACCACATATCCAATTAAAATGGTCCATGCAAGTCTTAGGTGTGCCATAAATGTATAGATACCTTTTAGTTTACCCATTACACCGACACCGGCAGCTGAACCGAAGCTAATCAACGATCCCCCGATACCAGCTGTCAAAGTCACAAGCATCCACTGATCAAGTCCAATTGTCGGATTCGCTTTTAAAACGGCACTCATAACAGGAACGTTATCCACGATCGCCGAAAGGAAACCTACACCGACATTTACGGCTGTCGGTGAGAACATATCATACAGCTTCACAGCATAATCAAGGAAACCGATAAAGTGCAGTGCACCAACCGCTGCCAAGATACCGAAGAAGAAAAGGAGTGTATCATTTTCTACTTTGGAGATAGCCTCATAGATATTGATATCTTCAGAGTGCTTATATTTTAATCTGTAGGTATAGAGTTTCAATACAGAGAGACCAAAAAGCATACCCCACATCGGAGGAAGGTGCATTACCTGTTTACCGATAACAGCTACTGCAATTGTAAAGATACCCAGCCCGATAATAACTTTACCGCCTTTAAGAATCTCAATCTTCTCAGCTGCAGTTTCAGAACCCTCAAAAGGGAATTCGTTAGGCACATATCGGCTTAACAGTGCCGCTGTAATAAGCCACCCTACAATGGAAGCTGGGAAAAGGAAAAGGAAATCAACAAACTCACCTTTACCTGCGGTCCATGCCATCAGCGTTGTGATATCCCCAAACGGGCTCCAAGCACCGCCGGCATTAGCAGCTACAACAATATTGATCGCACCGGGAACCAAAAAGGCGCGGTTTTTATTGTCGATCGTAACCAAAACCGTCGAAAGGATCAGTGCCGTTGTGAGGTTATCCGCAACGGGAGAGATAAAAAATGCCAAAACACCGGTAACCCAGAAAAGCTTGCGATAGCCATACCCTTTGGCTACAAGTTTGGCTTTAAGTGCATTAAAGACGCCGCGTTCGATGAGCGCTTCGATAAATGTCATTGCCACATAGAGGAAGAAAAAGATCTCTGCGATCTCCAGGATAAGATGTTCAACCTGCGTTTCCAAAGGTGCCATAACATAACCGTTGATGGCATAGTAGACACCGATCAATACAAACATAAAAGTACCGGTAAAGAGTGCCGGCTTGGCCTTGTTGATGTGGTAGTTCTCTTCTGCAGCGATAAAGTAATATCCCACAATAAAGATAGCCAATAAAAGCCATCCAAACGGTTCTGCTGCAATCGGTATCGCGTGTCCGGCAGTTTCTGCCGCTGCTGCCGAAGCTATTTCTAAACTCATTCTATCTCCTCTAAAATATAGTGTACACCCAACGACTCTTTACGATCCAGCGCAGCTTTGACAATGGCGTTTGCGGTTAACAGCCGTAACCGCAAAAAACGCCCTATAGGCTTGGAAAGGTTGAATTCGATAAACTTTTCAACCTCTTTCAGGCCCTCTTGACTGCGTACAATTCCGACATGTTGCCACATCATCTGACGTAAAGATTTTTTGATCGACGTATCATCTTTTGATTGCAAAATTGTATCACGAATTTCAAAGCTTTCCGCTTTAAATTCTATATTTTCACGCATAGCGTGTTCTACAGCGCGTTTTGAAAAAACCAGCCCTTCCAACAGCGAGTTGCTGGCCAAGCGGTTAGCGCCATGAACACCCGTAGCAGCGACTTCCCCTACGGCATAAAGGTTTTTCATATGCAAAACCAGTCCGTGACTGTCAGTCTTGATACCGCCGATGGCATAATGAAACGCCGGAGAGATAGGTACCCGCTCACCCGGTACTTTAAAGCCGAGCAGTCTGAGTTCATGGTAAATATTGGGAAATCGCGCCTGAAATGCTTTTTCATCAAAGGATGAAAAATCAAGATAGATCTTCCCTTTACCCTTCTTACTCTCATGAAAGATGGCACGGCTGACAATATCCCGGGGCGCCAACTCGGCATCTTCATGCATCTTTAACATAAAGCGTTCACCCGCTTCGTTGACCAATATAGCCCCTTCCCCGCGCAACGCTTCCGTCAAGAGCTGTTTTCGGGCTCCAACTGATGTGACATAGACGGTAGGATGAAACTGCATCATCTCCATATCAGCCAGCGTCAGCCCTTTCTCAATGGCAATCCCCTGAATATCACCGCTGATAGTACGCGCATTGGTATGATACTCGTACAAAGCACCGACCCCGCCGCTTGCGATGATCACATGTTTTGCATAGATATTACGCTGCTGCATCTCTTCATCGACAACCGTCACCCCGTAACAAAGCTCATCCTGGATCAAAAGATCAATGACGGAGGCCTGCAGCATCGGATGAGTGTTTAAGGAGAGCAAAAAACGGTGAAGATAACGTCCTGTGGCATCACCGCCTGCATGCAGTATCCGGTTGGAACTGTGTGCCGCCTCTTTGGTATAGAGCAGATTACCCTGGGCATCTTTATCAAACTCAAAACCCTTGGCGATGAGATCCTTGATGATCCCCTGACTGTCTTCGACCAAAGTCCTGACATTGGCCTCATTACAGGCACCCGCACCCGCGACCAAAGTATCCTTGATATGCGATTCGATATCCGCATCATTAACGGCAGTGGAGACACCGCCCTGGGCATAAAAAGTATTACACTCCCAAGGGACGTCTTTGGAGATAATCAATACCTTTTGATCCTTCGGAATACGTGACGCTGCAAAAAGTCCGGCGACTCCGGCACCGATGATAATATAGTCATAACGTACCATGACTACTGCTTTGTCTTTGGGGCCGGGTTAGGGTTGTAAAAAGGGTCATCCTTATAACCGCATCCGGAGAGCGCTACAAGGGATAATAGAAATGTTACAGTTAAAATGAGGGAGATCCCCTTAGCTTTTTTACTCAATCCGTTAGCCTTCATTAAAATAGAATTCGATACTATAATAAAGTCACTAAAAAATCAATAAATAGCGTTTGAGCCGCAAGAAAGTAGTATGCAAAACCAACTATTAGAAACAGTCAACCAGCTTCCCAAGTCACCGGGAGTTTACCAATATTTCGACGAAAACAGCCGCCTGCTTTATGTCGGGAAGGCAAAAAACCTTTTTAACCGGGTACGCAGCTATTTTGCCTTTAGCCCGAAATTCGGTCCCAAATCCAACCTTTCAGCACGTATCTACAAGATGATCACGGAAGTACGCTCCATGGAGTATCTTGTCGTTGATACGGAACATGATGCACTCATCCTTGAAAACTCCCTGATCAAACAGCTTAACCCCAAGTACAATATCCTTTTAAGAGATGATAAAACCTATCCTTACCTGCTTATCGACCACACCGCACCGTTTCCCCGCATCGAACTGACACGCAAGATCATCAAGGATAAGCAGTTTGAGTACTTCGGGCCCTTCTCTACCGGCGCACGGGATATCATGGACTCTATTTACGAGCTGCTGCCGCTGGTGCAGAAAAAGAGTTGTGTAGAAGGCGGCAAGGCGTGTCTGTATTACCAGATCAAAAAGTGTCTTGCCCCCTGTGAAGGGAAAATCTCTTCAGGAGAGTACCAAAAGATCGTCAAAGAGGCGACACGTTATATCAAGGAGAAGGATCGCCTGATTGCTGATATCGAAAAGCAGATGCTCCGCTATGCCGAAGAGCTGCGTTTCGAGGAGGCCAAAGAGCTTCGCGACAGGATGCAAAGTATCGAAAAAAGCCGGGTCAGCACGCCGATCGACCTGGCCGCATCTCACAACTACGATATCTTTGCAATCGCTTTGCGCAACTCCAAAGCTGTACTTGTCAAACTTTTCATGCGTGAAGGACGTGTCATCTCCAACAGTTTCACGCCTATCCGCCTGGGGGAAGCAGCCGATGTCCAGGAGCTTTATTACAGAGCCATTGTCGATTACTATACGACCCATGAGACGATCATACCCTCGGAGATTTTGACGCTTGAAACGCTTGAGGAGAAAGAGGCTTTGGAGGAGCTTCTTAGTGAGCATGCCGGTAAAAAGGTGACCCTTAACGCTCCGCAAAAAGGGGATAAGCGCAAGGTTACCGAACTTGCCTATAAAAATGCCGTAGAGCAGCTGGACAAAGAGTTGCAAAAGCACCGCAGCGAAGATGAGCTCTTAGAAGAGATTCAAAGGCTTTTCAAACTTGAAAACCGCCCTGACAGGATTGAGGTTTTTGACAACTCACACCTTCAGGGTGTAGCTCAGGTCGGAGCGATGATCTGCTATGAAAACGGAAGCTTTGATAAAAGCGGCTACCGACTCTACCATCTAGAAGCCCAAAATGAGTATGAACAGATGCGGGAAACCCTCTCCCGGCGCATAGAGAGCTTTTCCAAAAACTCTCCGCCGGACCTGTGGCTTTTGGACGGGGGCAAAGCCCTGTTGGAGCTTGCCCGCTCCCTGCTGCACGAGGCACATATCCATATCGATGTTCTGGCGATCGCCAAGGAGAAGGTAGATGCCAAAGCCCACCGAGCCAAAGGCAAAGCCAAAGATATCGTCTCATCAAAAGATGAGGCGTTCAGGCTCCCGACAAGCGACCGAAGGTTGCAGCTTTTGCAAAAGCTCAGAGATGAAGCGCACCGAAGCGCCATCAATTTTCATAAGAAGACCAAGCTGAAGCTGGATAAAGAGAGTGATCTGCTCTCACTTTCGGGTATCGGACCGGCCAAGGTCAAACGTCTTTTAAACTACTTCGGCAGCTTTGAATCCATCAAGAATGCGAGCTTTGAGGAGTTACGAAGCATTATGAACGAGAAGGATGCCAATTTAATAAAAAAATTTTATAACTAAGATATTTTTTTTAAAGCGTGTGATATAGTTGTCGATTATAGTCCTTAAGAAAAAATAAAAAAGGTGTGCTACCCGATGCAAAAGCCTGCTCCCGTAGATGAAGAGTACCTTTTTGAGGGTCGAAAGATCGTCAGTGAAACCGATACGAGAGGTATGATCACCTATGCCAACCGACAGTTTTGCAACGTCTCCGGTTACATGTTAAACGAACTGCTCGACCAACCCCATAACATCATCCGACACCCTGAAATGCCCAAAGTCGCCTTTGAGCAGATGTGGCAGGATATCAAACGGGGAAAAGAGTGGCAAGGCATTGTCAAAAACCTTCGTAAAGACGGACGTTACTACTGGGTAGAGACGCATATCAAACCCACGTATGACGACAACGGGAATATCATCGGTTTCCTTGCAGCAAGAAGCGCTCCCGAACGTAAAAACATAGACGAAGTGATCACACACTATCAAAAACTTTTAGAAGAGGAATAAGGGGTTCATTTGTTAATTTATAACTATAGAAAAGAATTTATCGGCATAGACGAGAATACACTCAGACGACTGGGTTATAACAACATGGATGAGCTCAAAGAGGATGTAGCGGACTTTGCCGACCTGTTTGAAAACCGGCCCGGCTATATCCACAACTTTAAAAACTTCTCATGGATCGACTTTATCATTCATAGCGAACAGGATGACATCAAAGCACGTATACGCTGTAACGGCAAGATCTACAGCTGCGGATTTAAAGTCGAAAACTTTTTTCTGACCCAGGAAGAGCAACGCGGTTTTTCGGTCACACTGACAGAGCTTCAGGCTATCGGTGATGATGACGGTTCGCAACCGAGAGAGCTTTATGAACCGGAGACCCCTCAGGCACTCCAGGCACAGAGTATGGCACAAGAGAGCCTTGACACAGAACCGCAGCCTCTTCAGATGATCGACGAAGAGTTCTCTGCTGACACCTATGAACCGGTAACCGTTCCAGAGATCGAACCGGAACCGATGGCTCTTGATATCGATATGGATATGACACAAGAAGAGAGTTTCCCTGAACCCCAGAGTATTGAACCGCTTGATATCATGGATGAACCGGCCCTGGAACAGGAAGTCGCGATTGAGCCGATGCCTGCTTTCGGTGAACCGGCACCGATTGCAAGTTCCAATGTTGAGCTTGCAACACCGGCAGACTATGTTTATGATCCGTCCGTCGCTGCGGATGAGCTTGGTCTTCCTGCAGATTTGATCGATGAGTTTGTCGGAGACTTCATTGTCCAGGCAAAGAAGTTCCGTCCCGATATCGAAGAAGCAGTTCTCAAAGAGGACTTTGATACGGTCCAGATACTTTCACACAAACTCAAAGGTGTGGCAGCCAACCTTCGTATAGAGGATGCTTTAGAGGTTCTGACCATTATCAACACATCAAAAGATACGGCAAAACTGCAAGAGTATCTTAATACGCTCTTTGCGATTATTCACAAGCTAGAGTTTGGCCCTGATACTGCACTTCAATCAGGGGCAGAAACTCCTGCCGGGCAAACGCATGAAGCAGTAAGTTCCATCGATCCAGAGGATGACGACCTCTACTCCTTTGACCTGATCCAGGAACCTCTCTCCGATTCAGACGAACCTGCATTTGAAGATAGCACCGATACTATGGATATCGAACCTCTCGATTTCGAACCGATGGATGAAAGCAGTTCTGTTGCCCAGGATCTCGACAGTCCAGACCTTGTTGATGATATGCTGCCAATCGAAGATATCGCTCAAGAAGCCATTGTTCCAGAAAAGACCCTTACAGAGCATGACCCTGAAAAGTTCGATATTCAAAAAGCTTCACAAAACCTTGATATGCCTATAGAGACACTTAAAGAGTATGTCAATGAGTTTGTCGACCAGGCCAATAACCTCAAAAGCGAGCTAGAAGATGCGCTTACCAGTCAAAACTTTGAACAGGTACAACAGGTAGCGACACAACTTAAAGGTATCAGCCAGACGCTTCATATGGACCATGCGACACAGCTTCTTTCGACACTGCAGACGACATCTGACATCAAAGAAGCGATAGCCAGTGCCAAAGAGCTCTTTGTGTTTATACGAGAACTGTGAGTCAAGGAAAAGGAAAGAGTATGAAATTTGGACTTCGAAGCCGTCTTGCTATTATTAGTTTTATCCCTATTTTACTGATCGTCGGGATCGCGAGTTACTATGTTTACAACTCCTATACGGTCTATCAAGAGTCTAAAAACCTCCAGCATCGTGTTGAGCTCAACGAACACTTAAATGAACTTATTACCAAACTTGCCCGTGAAAGAGGTATGACATCGATCTATATGGGAAGCGTTGACAAAACGGTGAACAGTTCTCTCCAGCTACAAAGAAAGAATGTCGACGAAACCATCCAAACCTATAAAGACTACCTGAACCGACATGCAGCAGATGATGCTCACAGCATATCAGGATGTGATACCTGTCAAAGTTCCAAAGCGATCTTGCAGCTGCTGGACGAACTTCCGATTATACGTCAGAAGATCGATGCACAGGAGATCGATTTTAAAGAGGTATTTAATGACTTTTACTCCAACGTTGAGTTTATCATCCTAGATGAACTTTCAAAAATCACCAACTACAGCCTCGAACCTGAAATTACGGCTCTGGCTTCGACCTATCTCAACTTTGCCAACGCCAAAGAGTACACCAGTGCCGAGCGGGACTTTATCGGTCATACCCTGGCTCGTCTGACACGCTTTTCCGAAGAGGACCTTCACGTCTGGGTAAACCTGCTTGGTAAAGCGGATGCGATCTCCTATAAAGAGCTTCAAACGCCTAAAGCAAAACGGGAACTGGATGAGATCTTTAAAGCGGATGATACCGCTGTTCTATTTGAAGATATCACTTATGCTCGAACGGGGATTACCCAGGCTGCGACAGACGGTCTGTATGAGATCGAAGCTAATGAGTGGTTTGAGATGATCGGGGAGAAGGTACGTCTGCTAAACAGTGCCGAAGAGATTATCCTCAACTATATCAAGCAAAAAGCGTCACTCTCAGAAGAGAACCAGCTTCGGGTATTTATCATCGCCGTCTCTATTTGGATCTTTGCACTGATCGTTGCTATCATCAGCCGGATTTTGGCGACTGAGCTTTTGGGCAATATCCGTAACCTGGAATCACTCCTTCGCCGTGTTGCGACAACCGCGTCACTCGAAGCGGAATCGATCAATCTGGATTCATCCAAAGGAACTTCCCAGGCCTATACCCTGTTGGAAACGATCATTCAGCAGTCTCAGGAGGACCGCGAGTCGGCTATGCAGGCGAGTGAGGCCAAGTCTATGTTCCTGGCCAACATGTCTCACGAGATCCGTACACCGCTTAACGGTATCGTCGGCTTTACGGACCTGCTTAAAGATACCAACCTGGATCAGGAACAAAGAGAGTTTATCGACATCATCCAAAAATCTTCCGAGAACCTCCTGGAAATCATCAACAATATCCTTGACCTCTCTAAGATCGAAAGTAACAAGATCGATATCGAACAGATCGCCTTTAATGCCATCGAAGAGTTTGAGAGTGCTGTTGAAGTCTACTCCGTACGTGCTGCAGAAAAACATATCAACCTGGCGACATTTGTCGATCCGGTCCTTGAAAAACCGCTCAAGGGTGACCCGACCAAGATCAAAGAGGTCGTTATCAACCTGTTGAGTAATGCGGTCAAATTTACCAATTCAGGCGGATCTATCGTCGTTGATATTCGCCGCGTCGAGTCGAAAAACGGCTACAGCAAGATCCATTTCAAGGTCAAAGATAGCGGTATCGGTGTTACAGCGGAACAAAAATCGAAGATTTTCGAAGCCTTCGGCCAAGCCGATACCTCCATTACACGTAAATACGGCGGTACCGGTCTGGGGCTTACAATCTCCAGCCGTTTTATCGAACTTATGGGCGGACAGCTTGATCTAGAGAGTGAACCGGGACAGGGTACGACCTTCTTCTTTACCCTTGATCTTGAAGAGGTCAATACCATGGTAGAGTCAAACTACCTTAACTATAAGACCCTCAATGCACTGATCCTTTCCAACCCGGACAAGACCAAAGATCAGGAGAGCTACCTCAGAGAGTATCTTGACTTCTTCGGTGTCAAATACCAGGAGTTTACGACGGTTGCAGAGATGCTGCAGCACCAAAACAGTACAGACTATCCTGTAGCGTTTATCGACTACGACTATACCGATGCAACTATTTTGGAAAAATGTGCCAATACTTCAAGCGACATCGTACTTGTAGCCAAGTCTTACTACATGAAAGAGGTCGACTCCTTGGGGCTGAACCTTTTTAAAGTCCTTTATGAACCGCTTACTTCGACTAAAGTCCATACCGCTTTAGAGATGATCAGTAACAAATCAGAGGGGCAAAAGGTCAAGACGGAGACCTTCTTCGATGTCAACCGATCGAAGTTTGATGCCGATATTCTGGTCGCAGAAGATAATCAGATCAACCAGAAACTGATCAAACGCACGTTGGAGGATCTGGGTCTTAGAATCACGCTGGCCAATAACGGGCTGGAAGCCTTTGAAAAACGTAAAAACCAGGAGTTTGACCTGATCTTTATGGATATCCAGATGCCGGTTCTTGACGGTGTTGAAGCGGTTCAGGAGATCTTGGAGTACGAAGAGGACTATGAAAAGCCTCATATTCCGGTTATCGCACTGACCGCCAATGCCCTCAAGGGCGATAGAGAACGCTTCCTCGCAGCCGGGATGGATGAGTATACTACCAAACCGCTGGTGCGTGATGCCATCATCTCTATACTAAAACAGTTCATCGGTCATAAGATTGTTCCCGATGCGAAACAGAGCGACTCGATATCTCAGGTTAAGGAACCGGCTGCCATCCCAGCACCTGCGGTAGCAGAAGCTGCGGATACTACTCTACCAAGCCAGGAAACAGTACACCCCTCTATTTTAGTGGCGAAAAAGACCGCCCTAGAGAACCGCATCTTTGCCGATATGGCCCGCAAACTTGAGATAGCCGTGACATCTGCTTCCTCGGTCGATGAGCTTAAAGAGAAGATCCATGCAACGCAGGTCGACATGGTTCTTTTTGATAAAGAGATCCCGGGATTAAATGTTAAGGAAATCAGTGATACAATCAGGGCATCAGGAAATAGTGCTGCAAACATCATCCTGATGCACGATGCGACCATCGGTGTCAGTGAAGATGAAGAGCTTAATGTCCATGAGGTCATTGACTCCAAGCTGACTAAAGCAGCACTCCAAAACCTTATCAGTAAATATATTTAAAAGGAACTCTCTATGAAAACGGATATCAAAGTCTTAGCAGTTGATGACGATATGATCAATTTGAAGCTGATCAAATCAATGCTTCTAAAAGATCCCAAAATCTCTGAAGTGATCGAAGCCTCTAACGGTGCAGATGCCATCACAGCACTGAAAAACAATCCCGGGGTCGATATCATCCTTCTTGATATTATCATGCCGATCATGGGCGGTATCGAGACCCTGCAGGTCATCCGCGCCAATGAAGAGTTTCAACATCTGCCTATCATCGTATTGACAACCGATGAGACAAAAAAAGGTGAATCCATAGAAAGCGGCGCCAACGAGTTTGTCCGCAAACCCGTCAAGGGGGAAGAGTTGGTACAAAAGATTCAGGCCCTCGTAAACCTCTAAAAAAGCCCTCTCTTCTTTGAGCCCTTGTGGGCTCTTTAATCTACCAGAACCTCTTTGAGTACCTCTTTAATTGTTGCAACAGGCTTGATCTCAACAGCCTCTTTTACCTCATCAGGAATATCATCCAGATCACGCTCGTAGTTTTTCTTAGGAATCAACACGGTTGTGATATCTGCTTTGTGGGCAGCAATGATCTTCTCTTTAAGACCGCCGATAGGCAGTACTTCACCGATCAGTGAGATCTCACCCGTCATCGCGACATCAGAACGTACTTTTTTCCCTGAAAAAATCGAAGATATTGCCGTTGCCATCGTAATACCGGCACTCGGTCCATCTTTTGGAGTGGCTCCGTCAGGTACATGAATGTGCAGGTCATAACGTTTATAGACTTCAGAGA
>JBFEYF010000045.1:0-12162 GCA_041562295.1 Sulfurimonadaceae bacterium | reverse complement strand
GCGGATGAGTTCCAAGATCATCAAACCGATACTCAAGACGCTTTATGAGCTGTTTGAGATACCCGACGGGGATACCCTGCGTTTGGAACGTTTTGATGCCGGGGTGATAGAGAACTTCGGCAAGAAGTCGCTGTTTAACCTCAAGGGTAGCAAGGAGATGGAAGCGGTCTCCAAAAAGCTTGCCGCCTTTGAAAAAATAGAGAAGGTGAAGGCTCCCACGGGACTTCGGGCAACATTGAGAGATTACCAGATAGAAGGCGTTTCGTGGCTGGAGTTTTTACGCAGTTACGGTTTCGGCGGGATACTGGCCGATGATATGGGACTGGGCAAGACGATCCAGACCCTGGCCCATCTGCAGGCGCAAAAAGAGGCGGGCCGTATGGAGGGACCCGTTCTTATCGTCGCCCCGACCTCGCTTTTGGGCAACTGGCGGCGTGAGGCGGCGATCTTTACGCCGGATCTGAAGGTGGCGGTCTCCCACGGAAACGGCAGGGATAAGATCCTGGATAACCTTGATACGTATGATCTGGTCATCACCACCTATACGCTTTTGGTCAATGACGCTGCACGGCTTAAAGAGGAGTCTTTTTATTATCTGATACTGGATGAGGCCCAAAAGATCAAAAATAGCCGTTCCCAGGCGGCCCAAAGCGCCAAGGAGATCCAGGCCCGGCATTACCTGGCCCTGACCGGTACCCCGATGGAGAACCACCTGGGGGAGTTGTGGTCGATATTTGATCTGATCATGCCGGGGCTTTTGGGATCATCGGCACTCTTTAAAGAGCTCTATCAAAAACCGATCGAAAAAGAGGGTGACAGCGCCCGTCAGCAGATGCTTAACAGCCGTATCAACCCCTTTATGCTGCGCCGTACCAAGGAGAAGGTGGCCAAAGAGCTGCCGGGCAAGACGGAGATGATCCGTGCCGTACCGTTTGAGAACAAGCAGGCAGCGCTTTACGAGACGATACGGGTAACGATGGAGGAGAAGGTCAGAGCCGTCGTCAAGGAGATGGGGCTTCAAAAAAGCCACATCACGATTTTGGATGCGCTTTTGAAACTGCGCCAGGTCTGCTGTGACCCCCGACTTTTGCATATGGAAGCGGCGCAAAGCGTGCAGGAGTCGGCGAAGCTGGATGCGCTGATGGAGCTGGTGACAGAGCTGCTGGAGGAGAAGCGCCGTATCCTTATCTTTTCGCAGTTTACCTCGATGCTGGGGCTGATCGAAGAGCGTCTGGAAGCGGAGGGGATCACCTATACGCTGCTGACGGGCTCGACGCATAACCGTGAGAAGGTGATCGAACGGTTCAAATCGGGTGAGGCCGATATCTTTTTGATCAGCCTCAAAGCGGGCGGCGTAGGGTTGAACCTGACCGAAGCCGATACCGTCATCCACTATGACCCGTGGTGGAACCCGGCAGCACAGGATCAGGCAACCGACAGGGCCTACCGTATCGGGCAGACCAAGCCGGTCTTTGTCTATAAGCTGATTATCGAAAAGAGCGTCGAGGAGAAGATCATCGAGATGCAGCAGAGTAAAAAAGCGCTGGCCGATGCCATATATGAGGGCAAAGACGAAGGGGTCGAGAAGCTGGATGCCCAGCAGCTGTTGAGACTCTTTGACAAAGAGGAACGCGAATGAGAACCTGGCAAAAGACGATCCGCCTATCGGCCAAGAGGCGGGGGTTTCACCTGGTGACCGAAGAGGTGGTATCACAAATAGATGCGGGTCTGGCAGGTTTTGAAGCGGGTGTGGCGACGCTCTTTTTGCAGCACTCTTCCGCATCGCTAAGTATCAACGAAAACTGCGACCCCTCGGTCCGCCATGATATGGAGAGCTTCTTTAACGATACGGTCGATGACAAACCCTACTATACCCACACCTACGAAGGACCCGATGATATGCCGGCGCATCTGAAGTCTGTGATGCTGGGTGTTACCTTGACCCTGCCGGTAACGCAGGGGCGTCTGAATCTGGGAACGTGGCAGGGGATCTATCTGAACGAGCACAGGGATCATGCCGCTTCGCGTTCTATCGTGGTGACGATCCTCGGATCCTAAGTGCTATAGGGTATGCATACCCTCTTTGTAGATGTCATCGAAGTGGGCATCTTTTTTATAATCAACCCCACTGTAGTGGAAATTAAACTGCAACGACTGATCGTTGGGCGCTTTGAACTTTTTGGTCTGAAAGCTTTTTTGCAGCAGTTTTAACGCAACATCAATATCTTTTTTCTGTTCGGGTGTCGTCAGGGCGATAAACTCGTTGCCGGTATAGCGGATCAGCTGGGTCCCCCGCTGTTTTAAGGCTGTGTCAACAGTCTGGGAAAACTTCTTTAAGGCACTGTCTGCGACACTGGGACCGTAGGTGTCGTTGATCTGTTCAAGGTTGTCGATACCCATGGCAAAGAGTACCCCGTCCTCTTTGAAGGTAAATTGGCTGTGGCTGAGTACTTTACTGAAGAGATACTTGCGGCTGAGGACTTTGGTGAGGTCATCGGTAAAGAGATTCTCTTCGAGTTCAAAGATACGCTTTTGATATTTTTTGAGTTCGTTATAGGCGTGCTTGATCGCCCCCGTATCATTGCGTTCGATGGCGTTGACGACGTTTTCTGTCGACTCGGAGATATGGGATACCGTCTGTGCCGTCTCCTGAACCTGCTGGTCAAAGTCACCGTAGTTTTTAAACTGTTTAAAAACAAGGGCGCGTAACATGTTTTTATCAAGCATATTGGTTGTGGATGCCGCCATATCGATATAGGTCTCAAAGATATCTACCAGGGTGATACCTTTTTCATTTTGGCCGAATTTCTCATCCAATTTAGCAACAAAATCTTTTCCGCCCACACTAAAGAGTTCGCTCAATGATCATCCTTTTGCTCTTTTTTACTACTATAGAGCAACACTTATGCGATTGTCAATAAAATCACAATTTTTCATAGCACACTTTGTAACACTATAATGGCACACTCTGAAACTTATGGGATTGATTTTCATCAAGAGAAAAGCAAAAGAGGTGGTGATACTGAAGCATTGCAGGATGGGGCTTCTGATCTATTTCGGGATAGTAATGATAAAGCATGCTCCGAATCCTTTTCTGTTTTGCACCGATATGGTGGCATTAAAATCATTGGCCAGCATCTGTTTGGCCATGTAAAGTCCGATTCCGGTACCTTCGCCCTGCTGCTTGGTTGTGAAATAGGGGTCGAAGATCCTGTCGATGATCTTTTTATCTATGCCGGGACCTGTATCGCATATGGAAATCGTGATCTTGTCTTCCTGCTGCGTCGCTGCAAAAAAGATTTTCTTCTCATTTTTGGTTTGGGTAGAGAGTACGTCGCGTGCGTTGGTCAGCAGGTTTAAGAGGATATGGACAAACTCTTTTTTGAAGCCGTAGAGGGTGATCGCATCATCCATGGTAAGCTCGCATACGATGCCGCGGTTGGAAAGCTGCGCCCTGACAATTTTCCTGGTATCTTCTATCGCTTCTTCAAGTTTGAAATGGGATTTTTCGTTTTCGGACTTGAAAAAGTTCATAAAATCGTTGATGATTTCTGACATCTCCTGGGCTTCATGCTGTATGAATTTACAGCTTTGCTCAATCTCTTCGCCTGTAAGTACACCAATATTTTGTTTCAGTGACAGACTGATAGCCGCGGCACTCACAGCATTAAGCGGTTGGCGCCACTGATGGGCTATCATAGCCAGCATCTCGCCCATCTGGGCACTTTTTGCCTGATGATTAAGGATGCGGTCTTTTTCCCGAAGCTGTTGGGTCCTTTGTTCTACAACGTCCTCGAGAGTGTCCATGACTCTTTGCATCTGGCGTTGATGGTTGCGTGACATGATGCGGCCGTAAAAGAGCATGATCACCATGCCGATGATCATCACCAGCGCATACCAAAGCGAGAGTTTTTTAAATTCACCGGTTTCGAAGGTGGCGTCGATAAGATAAAGAACTTTGCCCAGCTTTTTCCCGGATATATCCAGAAGATCGTCGACAAGCCTCAGGTAGTGTTTATCGCCAATATCTATCAGTTGGTATCCGCTTTTCTCATCGTAAAGGGTGTTGATATTATCGGGCAGTTGCGCTGTATTATAGACGATAATGTGTCTGCCTGTTCGGGGAAGCGTTTTGGAAGCTTCCAGGATATCTTTTGGGGCCCCTTCGAAAAGGGATGTGTCAACGGCGTAGTAGATATCGACGTTGAGTGTTTTGCTCAAAGATGCATTGATCTTGTCGATCTCTTTGCCCAGTTCGAGATAGCCGATGAGCTGTCCATCGACAATCCAGGGGTGTACCACACGCAGTGTGTAATTCATCTTTAGACCGAACTCAAGCCCCGAAAACGGTCGCTTCAGCTCTTTGGCACGCTCAAAGGTATAGCGCTTAATCGTATCTCCGTAGCGCGGGGTATCATGGGCACGCAAAAAGACCTTGCCCTCGGGGGTGATAAAATAAAAATGGGTGATATCGCTATATTTATTGATGTTGTCAAAGCAGCCCTGCGTAGCTTCTATCAGTTTTTTTCGGTCGGATGCGATAAATGCGTTTTGCAGGTTGCTGTCTTTTTTAAACATCGTCAAGTAGGCGGAGATTGTTTGTATTTCGTTGTCGACCCGCTCTTTGAAGCTGGCTTTAAAAAGGTGTAATTGATTGTATTTCTCTTTTTGAATAGCTAAATAACTGAAGGTATAACTACTGATGGAGCCCACCATTAGTATAAAGAGTATTCCCAAAACAAATAAAAGCAGTTTTTTCTCTCTCATGCTTTCATTATACTACATTTAAAACAGAATATTATTTTTTCCTATAAAGAAAAAGCTAAGCAGGGATGGTAACTCCTGTAGAAAAGGTGTCATATATTGATAACAGTAACATATCAGGATGGATATTTTAAAGATCTGTTGGGTGCGCCATAGGCATAGAGTAAAAAATAAAGGTGAAGTGATAAAAGTTTCGGAAAGACGTTTGTGATGGTGGAGCATAGCGGGATCGAACCGCTGACCTCTTCGCTGCCAGCGAAGCGCTCTCCCAGCTGAGCTAATGCCCCATCGAAGTAACGGATGAAATTATACCAAATTAATCTTTATATGTGTCATAAATTTTACGTACTTTTTCCCTGTTTTCGATGAAAAGATCGACCAGGACCGTATCGAATGCAGTACCGCGGTGTCCTTGAAGGTATTCCATCGCATCTTCGAAGCTCCAGGGGTCTTTATAGGGGCGTTTGGTCGTCAGCGCGTCAAAGACATCGGCGATGGCCGTGATACGTCCGAACAGAGAGATCTCATCCCCGATCAGTCCCTGCGGATAGCCGCTGCCGTCTACTTTCTCATGATGGTCGCGTGCGATCTCGGAGGCTGCACGCAGGAATTCGTTATCCTCATCAAAGAGCAGGTTGTAGCCGATCATCGAGTGGTCTTTCATCGTCTCAAACTCCATATCATCGAGTTTTCCCGCTTTATTGATAATGGCATCGGCGATACCGATCTTGCCGGCATCGTGCATCGGTGCCGTAAGTTTGAGAAGTTCCACATCTTTTTTCGGAAGTCCCAAAGCTTTTCCCATGATCTCGGCATAACAACCGACACGTTTGGTGTGCATGGAGGTCTCTGCATCTTTAAACTCGGCTGCAGAGGAGAGTTTGGTGATGATCTGGGTCTGGGTTTTGGTCAGGTTGCTGTAAAGAAGCGCATTTTCGATGCTTTTGGCGGCATAATTGGAGATCAAAAGCAGCATTTCTGCATCATCTGTGGTGAAAAGACCGTCATCTTTATTGAGTGCCTGAAAGACGCCCAGCACTTCGTCGTTATGGTTGAGTAAAGGTACGGTCAGAATACTTTTGGTCGTATAGCCTGTGACCTGGTCTATTTCGGGATTGAAGCGGAAGTCGTTGTAGGCGTCGACGACGATCTGGATCTCTTTGGAAAGGGCCGCATAGCCCGCGACTCCGCTGTCCGCAGAGATGCGGATCGTCTCATTCGTATTATGGGCTACCGTCGTCCAGAGCTCATCTTCGTGCGGGTCGTACAAAAAGATGGAGCATCTGTCTGCGTGGACAAGATCCTTGGCGTAATTGGCCATGATATTTAACAGGGCGTTAAGTTCATTCTCTTTGGCCATGATCTTGGCAAACTCCAAGAGAAGGTCAACTTTTTTTTGTGCCGTCATTCAAAACCTTAAAAGTTTTTATCGAACCAGTCTGCCGTCTCGCTGCGGATCGTATGGCGCAGTTGGATACCTGCGACGAAATTATCGCGCTCCGCTTTTTTCAGCAGTGTCACCAAGGCGTTTCGGCGTTTGGAGAGAAACGGGTGGTCGATTTGATGGGTATCACCCAAAATTGCGAGCTTCGTTCCTTCTCCCATACGGGTACCGATCAGCTTCAATGTGGCATTGGTCATGTTTTGTGCTTCATCAATTATAACAAATTTTTTCGATATTGTTGTCCCGCGGAGGTGGGCGATATCCATCACTTCGATGTTATGCTTGTCCATAAAGGATGCTGTGGCCGTCTCTTTTCGCATCGTATTGGTGTCACCTGCAAACTCGACTTGGGGGTCCAAAGACTTGGTCTTCATCTGTTCGATGGTGAAGTTGATAGCGCTGTATAGCGGGTACATAAAGTAGCCCAGCTTTTCGCTCTCATCCCCTTTTCTAAAGCCCAGCTCCGCCTGCTGATCGGTCGAGCTGATCGTGTTACGGGCATAGACGATACCCTCGACGATGCCGTCTTTGACCATCTCCAGACCGGCCTGCAAGGCAATAAGGGTCTTTCCTGATCCCGTGGAACCGGTTACGGCTGTGATGTGGTTGGTGGGGTGGGTCAGCGTCGTATAGTAAAACTTCTGCTCCAGGTTGATCGGGCGCACGAGGTCCGGGTCGAAGTGCTCCCCGAAGCGGTGATCAAAATCGAGGATGTCGATCGTGCCGTTGATCGCCAGTGCATGTTTGACGACTCCCGTCTCATACGCTTCGCCCGAATCGCTTTTGGCCATCTCTTTATAGGTCAGCTGGGTATAGTTCATCATGCTTTCGGGTATGGGCAGCTCTTCACCGACAAAATATTCTATCGTATTGTCAAAGTGGATCGCATCGGGGTTGTTGACCTTGGAGTGTATCAGGGTCTGTGCCGGGATGTTTTGTACCGAAGCCGCGATCTTAAAGGCGATATCGTTGGTGATCAGCGTCAGGCCGTAATCTTCGGCGATCTCCCCGATCTTGGCGTCGTTAAGGCCGTACTTCTCCGTATGGGTATGCGGGGCGCGGTATTTTTGGCGGTAGATGACATAAAGCGGCACATCCATGATCGAGTCGCTGCTGTCACCCTCTTCGGCGGGGAACTGTACGATTGTCTTATAGTAGCGGTCTTCCGCGGTCTTTTCCAGGTTTTCGTTGGGATCGACCATAGGCAGTTCCGAGCGTTTGATCGCCTGCCCCAGCTCATTGTCCGAAAGACGGAAAAACTCACGGGCTCTAAAACCTGCTTCGCTTCGCAGGTCCTCTTTACGGTTGTTGAGTTCTGCTAAAACGATGTCGGTTATATAGATCGTGTTTTGGCCTTCATCAAAAAGTCTGAGAATATTGTTGGCATCGTCTATAATGACTGAAGTGTCCAGAAGATAGCGTTTGGAAACGGACATATAAAAGCCTTTGACAGTAAGGTATTTGATTATAGCATAAGTTCGCTTCTAGGGTATATCTTCGGATACGCAGCGCAGGTAGCTGCGGTTGCTCTGACTGCTGGTAGCCACACTCCCCAGCTTGAAGCCGACGACATAGGCTTGCTTTTTTGAGTGCTGCGTAGCACTCCAGTAGTAGCGCTGCATCGTATGGGTAAAGAACGTTTTATTAAGTGTAGGGCGTATAAATCGGTACTCTACAAGAGAGAAAAGCTCCTCGAGTGTGGGTAGTCTCCAGCTCAGACCGTGAAGATCCAGCGCTTCGCAGTAGGCTGCAGCTTCAGTATAATCAAGCTTGAGCTCACGGGTCTGTTTATCTTTTTCCTGCCAGACAATATCGAAGTCCTCATCGAGTATGCCGCTGTCGATCTTGCTGAAACTGCGTTCGCTTTGGGGTTTGAGTTGAGTATCGGTACATAAGATATGGATCTTTTTGCTTTTGGGTGTGATGGAGATATCCCCGTCCTGGAGATAAAAGGCATAAGCGGGCATCTGGTCCTTATCCGCAGCTGTCTGCACTTCGCCTCCGGCACTGCTTTTTTGGATGCCGCTGACGCTGTTAGCTGACCAGTAGGAGGTATCCTTTGGGTAGGCGGGATCACCCTTGAGTCTGAAAAGTTCATAGATCTGCGGCAATCTCCACTCTTTACCCTCTGTTTTGAGTTCCTGGCAGTACGCTGCGGCCTGCGGCTGGGTAAAAAGACCCTGGGCCTGATGCCATGTCGCCCAAAGGGGAAGGATAGGGATAAAAAGAAGCCAAAAACGCATAAAAGTACCTCGGGATTTAGATTTACCCCTATTATAACAGCCGTGATTTAACTTCCTTTGAATACCATATCGCAAACCAAATATTGAGGAAACGAATGACTTTTGATCGAGAACGTCTGATTTGCTACTGCAATGACCTGACACTGGGCGAGATCGCCGATTTTATCAAAAAAAGCGGGATCACGCAGATGGAGGAGCTGCTGGAGCAAAACGAGTGTTCCATGGGGGACAAATGTGAAGCGTGTCACGAAGAGGGGTATGAAAACGACGGCTTTTCCCTGGCTATGGTCTTGGGGCTGGTTAAAGAGAACCGCCTATAAATAGAGGGCGCGGTTTCGGCCACTCTCCTTGGCTTTATAGAGTGCTTCGTCCGCCCGGCGGATCATCGATGCGGGGGTGTCTTCAATACAGTATTGGGTCGCCCCGATACTGAGGCTTTTGGTCCCCACACTCTCAAAAGTGTGTTGTTCGACCTTTTCACGTAACTTTTCTGCCAATGCCAGGATCTGCTCTTTTACCAGGCCCGGACAGATAATGACAAACTCCTCACCGCCCCACCGGATCAGTGTATCAGTCGCACGGGTCTCTTTTTTGAGTATTTCGGCAATACCCGTAAGGATCTGATCCCCCTTTTCATGCCCAAACGCGTCGTTGACCGCTTTAAAATGGTCGACATCAAGTATCAGGATGCCCAGGGGAGTCTGGTAGCGTCGGGCGCGCTCAATCTCTGAAGGCATGATCTCGTCAAACTTGGAACGGTTGTACAGCCCGGTAAGGTTATCGGTGATGGCCATCGCGTGCAGTTGTCTGTGATTGATAAAAAGTGCTCTTTTGGAGCGCTCAAAAAGGAGTGCTCCCAAAAGACCGAAAGCAAAACTGCACAGAAGCCAAAAAGCGTGCATCGAGTAGAGATAGGTGTCATCCATATAGAAATAGGATCCCGCTATATAAATAGCGGCGACGATCACGGCATTGAGTGTCGCATAAAAAAAGGTCATACCCGATACCGTAAAGATCCAAAAGACCATCAGGTACTCTTCCGTTAGGTAGGTGGTATAGTCTGTCAGATGCAGTATGATATAGATATTTCCGACAGCTGCAAATAAAGGAGCCAGAAAGAGGGCGGTAGAGACAAGCGTATAAGAGCGTCGTGTAAAGGCGAGATAGCTGATCAAAAGCAGTACGGGAGCCACCAGGTAGAGGTGGATCAGTGTCATCAGCGGTTCGATATGGGCCGGAGCCAGTTTTTTGTCCAGCTGGGAGAAGATGATGTAAAGAACAGCTGTAAGAAGCGAAATCGCTCCTATTTGCATCATCCGGGCATCGCGGTCCCATTTGTCAAAGCTGCTGTGAAGCTCGCAACCCCGAAAACAGAAGATCTGTCTTAATGATAAGAACTTCTTCTGTTGATTTTCTGTCATGACGGGTTTAGAGTTCTGTTTTGAGTGCGGCACCGTTGGAAGCGTTGCTTACCAATAACGAGTAGCGCTTGAGCCATTTCGAAGGGATGCTTTTTTTCACCGGTTTCCAGTGAAGGCGGCGGCGTTCAAGCTCTTGCCCGTCCACGTTTAGCTGAAGCAGGTGTTTGTCGACATCGATCTCGATTTCGTCACCATCTTCGATCAGGGCGATCAGACCGCCTTCTGCCGCTTCGGGACTGACGTGCCCGATGGAGGCGCCGCGGGTCGCACCGGAGAAGCGACCGTCGGTAATAAGGGCTACCGATTCACCCAGACCCATACCCATGATAAGGCTTGTAGGGGCTAGCATCTCCTGCATACCCGGGCCTCCTTTAGGCCCTTCGTAACGGATGACGACAACATCGCCCGCTTTGACCTTGTGGCCTATGATACCGGTGATAGCTGCCTGTTGGGAGTCAAAACATACAGCCGTTCCTTTGAACTGGCGCATGCCCGGTGCGATACCGGCAGTTTTGACAACGGCTCCCTCTTCGGCAAGGTTACCGAAAAGGATCGAAAGGCCGCCTACCGGTGAGTAGGCATTTTCGTTGGTGTGGATGATGTTGGTGTCTTTGATCTGGGCATCTTTGATACGCTCGCCCAATGTCTCACCCGTGACGGTCATCGCATCCAGATAGAGCGTGCCGCCGCGTTTGCTCACCTCTTTCATAACGGCGTTTACGCCGCCGGCACGGTTGATGTCATCCATATGTACGGTACTGAGTGACGGAGAGATCTTCGCGATATGCGCGACATTTTCAGAGATCTCGTTGATCTTGGTGATATCGAAATCGACTTCCGCCTCCTTGGCGATACTAAGCATATGAAGGACCGTATTGGATGACCCGCCCATCGCCATATCGACGACAAATGCGTTGTGAACCGCTTTTTCATTCAGGATATTACGCATGTTCCACTTCTCGCGGTTCTCGTCTTTGACCATCTCTACGATACGCTTGGCAGCCGTTTTTACCATCTCGATACGCTCCGGCGTCATCGCTAACACGGTACCGTTACCAGGAAGCGCCACACCCATCGCTTCACACAGCGTATTCATGGAGTTGGCGGTAAACATACCCGAACAGGATCCGCCCGAAGGACACGCTTCACACTCGATTTCGTAAAGCTCTTCGTCGCTCATCTGACCTTCGGCATGTTTACCTACGGCTTCAAACGCCGTAGCGAGATCAATCGGCGTACCGTCTTTTTTGTGACCCGCCTGCATCGGACCGCCCGATACGAAGATCGTCGGAACGTTGACGCGAAGTGCGCCCATAAGCATACCCGGTACGATCTTGTCACAGTTGGGGATACAGATCAGACCGTCCAGCTTGTGGGCATTCATCACGGTCTCGATAGAGTCGGCGATCAGTTCACGGCTGGGTAAGCTGTAGAGCATCCCGTCGTGACCCATGGCGATACCGTCGTCAACTCCGATCGTATTAAACTCAAAAGGGACACCGCCGGCTTCACGGATAGCCTCTTTGACGATACGGCCGTACTCCTGCAAAAAGAAGTGGCCCGGGATGATATCGATGTGGCTGTTGGCTACACCGATAAAGGGTTTGTCAAAATCTTCATCTTTAAGTCCCGTAGCACGTAAAAGAGAACGGTGAGGTGTCTTGTCAAAACCTCTTTTGATAGTATCACTTCGCATGGCTGTCCTTTAATATATATAGTAAGTTATCTGGAAATTTTCAAAATTATAGCAAAATTTTTGCTTCTGCTCTTTACATTTGGAAAACTTTTTGATATTATTCGGGTCCACAAACAAAAAAAGATGCGGGAATAGCTCAGTGGTAGAGCACAACCTTGCCAAGGTTGGGGTCGCGAGTTCGAACCTCGTTTCCCGCTCCATCAATCTGATTTTAACTTTTATATAATTAAATTGATTTTTTGTTTGAACTTTTAACATTGTGTTGTCCGCCCGGATGGCGAAATTGGTAGACGCAAGGGACTTAAAATCCCTCGCTCGTTTAGAGCGTGCCGGTTCAAGTCCGGCTCCGGGCACCACGTTTTTTTAACGTATAGTTTTAGAAAAAGCATTACCTGATGACGGCGCCATCGCCAAGTGGTAAGGCCGGAGCCTGCAAAGCTTCTATCCCCGGTTCAAATCCGGGTGGCGCCTCCATTTTCTAAAACTGTATACTGCATCAGTGGACAGGTGGCAGAGCCTGGTTGAATGCACCGGTCTTGAAAACCGGCGAGGGTCATACCTCCGTGGGTTCGAATCCCACCCTGTCCGCCACTC